>NZ_JAOBSU010000085.1:0-7496 GCF_025447695.1 Streptococcus danieliae
TTTCGTTCGCCTTTTAGGCTCCGAACCCGACCTAATCAACCTTGCGGGGGTGGGACTACGAACTAATTTTGAAAAAAATTAGTTCTGTCCCACTCCCTTCTTATCTTTTCCACCATTTGTCAACCATTTTTGGGGGCCTCTAAAAACTCATACTTATTGTCGCCTTATTTCAAATAAGTAGGTATTCCTATTTGGTAGTGCGGACATGAGCAGCCTCCTTCGGAGTCTCATCACTAGCTTTTGAGCCAAGGTCTCAAAAGCTCCGCCATCTAGCAGTTGTTTCCAACTGCTGATGGTTCCACTACAGTAGAAATACCTGCTTTTCTTTATTTTCACTCCCTAAGTTTTATGAGGGCACCTCTAAAAATTTATTCACTCTAATACTTCCTCATAATAAAGCAAAAAGACTTGCAATCAAAACTTTTCCTTATCCCTTTCATCCCAAGGTTTCTACTCCTTCACCAACAAGCCCACTACTTCCACATGATGGGTCTGTGGGAACAGATCCACCGGTTGGACTTGTTTGAGCTTATAACCTAGTTCTCCATAGTGTTTGACATCACGCGCCATGGTGGCAGAGTTGCAGGAGATGTAGACGATGCGGTCGGGTTGGACTTGGGCGCTGCTTTGGATAAAGCTTGGGGTGAGGCCTTTGCGGGGTGGGTCGACGAAGATGACGGTTGGGCGGATGCCTTGGTCGAGCCAGTTCTGCATGGCGCTTTCAGCTTGGTCACAGACGTAGGTGACGTTGGTGATACCGTTGGTTTGGGCATTCTTTTGGCTGTCCTCGACGGCTTTGGGAATGACTTCAACGCCGTAGATGTGGTCGACTTGCTTGGCCAGGGAGAGGCCGATGGTGCCGATGCCGGAGTAGGCGTCGATGGCAATGTCGACTGGCTGGAGGTCGGCCATGTCCATGGCTACTTGGTAGAGTTTTTCAGCCATAGGGGTGTTGACTTGGTAGAAGGATTGGGCGGAGATTTCAAAATTGTTGCCCAGCATCTGGTCAGTGATAGTTTCCTTGCCGTAGAGAAGGCGGAATTCCTGGCCGAGGATGGCATTGGTTTTCTGGTCATTGATGTTCTGAATGACCGACACCAGATTCGGAAATTCCGTGGTCAGTTGTTCAATCAGCTGCTCCACGCGAAAGATCTTAGGACGGGTGGTAACCAGTACCAACATCATTTCTCCTGTGTAGTGGGCACGGCGGACCAGGATATTGCGGATCAGACCGGTGCCTTCCTTTTCATCATAGGGCTTCAAGTCCAGGCGGCGTAAGAGATTGCGGGTCGCCAGAATCAGTGCGTCAATTTCTTTTTCTTGAATGTAAAAATCTTCAATGGGGATCAAGTCATGAGAGTGTTTTCTGAAAAAACCGCTTTCCAGTTGTCCCTGGACCCGGCGAATGGGCACGGCAGCCTTATTGCGGTAGGCTAGGGGAGCGTCAGCTGCCAGGGTTGGCGCTACGTTCAGACTGTCGATGCCCGCAATTTTTTTGAGGTTCTGCTGCACCTGCTTTTGCTTGAACAAGAGCTGCTGGTCATAATTCAGATGGCCCAGGTCGGCGATGCCAGTCCGCAGATAGGTGACATTGGTGGCCTGGTTACGATGGGGCGAAACTTTTAGCCAGTCTTGAACCTTGCCATAACCGATTTTTTTCGTGACCTTGAGGATCCGCATTTGAATGACCTCGCCAGGGAGGGCATTGTCGACAAAAAAGACACGTCCGTCGACCTTGGCAATCCCTTGCCCTTCATGGCTGAGGTCAACAATTTCTACTTCAACAATTTGATTTTTTTCCAAGTTTCTCTCCTATTAATAAAGTGGAGCCTAAGGCTCCACTTTATGATTCAGCAATTAAGGTTTCCAAACCAACCTTCATCATGTCGGTGAAGGTGTTTTGACGTTCTTCTGCAGTAGTATCTTCTTCAGGGTTCACGAGGCTATCTGAGATGGTCATGATTCCCAAAGCTTCAACATTGTGTTGGGCAGCTAGGTAATAGAGGGCGGCCGCTTCCATTTCGACTGCTTTGACGCCAAGTTTTCCGAGCTCTAGGTTCTCCTTGAAGAACTTGGAGTAGAAGACATCTGAAGAAAGGACACTACCAACGTGGGTGGTCAAGCCCATGTCTTTGGCAATATGGTAGGCCTTATCAAGTAGGTCAAAACTGGCAATTTGTGGGAAATCATACATCGGCCAGTCATTGCGGATGATGTTGGAGTTGGTTGCAGCTGCCTGGGCCAAGACTAATTCCCGGACATGAACATCGCCAGACAAGGAACCAGCGGTCCCCACACGGATTAATTTTTTGACCCCGTAGTCCACGATCAGCTCACGGGCATAGATGGAAATCGACGGCATCCCCATACCAGTTCCCATAACACTCACACGGTGACCCTTGTAGGTTCCGGTATAGCCAAACATGTTGCGGACTTGGTTAAACAAAACCGCATCTTCTAAAAAGTTCTCGGCAATAAATTTCGCACGGAGGGGATCTCCGGGGAGTAAAATTTTATCAGCAATTTCGCCGACTTTGGCTTCAATATGAATTGACATTCGTTCTCCTTATCGTAAATCTGAGAGAAGCAATCCGGCTGGATTCATCCGCCAAACTGCAAATCTCCTGATTCTTTTTATGTGGTTTAAAGTTCAGCTAGGACAGCCTTGACAAAGTTCTTGAAGTTTTCCTTGATGCCTTGGGTCACTTCTACCACTTCCTCATGGTTGAGTTCTTCTTGGAAGCCCGCTGCAAAATTGGTAATGGCTGAAATTCCCAAAACCTTCAAACCAGAATGCGCTGCGACAATCACTTCCGGAACGGTCGACATACCGACTGCACTGGCTCCCATGGTTTTAAAGGCACGGATTTCAGCAGGTGTTTCATAGCTAGGACCGGTTACGCCCAGGTAAACACCCTCTTGCAGTTCTAACTCCAATTCTGCAGCGACCTTGCGCGCCCGCGTCCGGTAAGCGCTTGTGTAGGCATCGGACATATCTGGGAAGCGGGGACCAAACTCATCGAGGTTTTCACCAATCAATGGGTGTTGGCCAGTCAGATTGATGTGATCCGAAATCAGCATCAAGGAACCTGGGCCAAATTCAATTCCTCCAGCAGCATTGGTCACAATAATCCCAGTCGCACCAAGAGCCTTCATGACCCGAACCGGGAAGGTCACAACTTCCATGGGATTACCTTCGTAAAAATGGAAGCGTCCTTGGAGGGCCAAGACTTTCCGTCCAGCCAAGTCTCCATAAACCAGCTTACCAGCATGGCCAACAACGGTCGACTGTCCCCAGTTAGGAATGTCTGCATAGTCCACGACAATTGCGTTTTCGACTTCTTCGGCTAATTCTCCCAAGCCTGAACCCAAAATCAAGCCAAATTCAGGCGCTGAAATTCCCTTGTCCTGTAGAAAAGCAGCTGTCTCTTTAATCTTATCCATCAATGTCATTCCGTGACTCTCCTTATTTTAATTGATCCAAAAAACTAGATCCAATCATAGATGGCTTCACGCCAAAGTTATCTGCGATTGTCGCTGCCACATCGGCAAAGTTGCCAATCTCGATGTGACCGCTCCCTGCTAGGCTCTTGCTGAAAAGCAGGAGGGGTACATATTCACGGGTATGGTCGGTTCCAACAAAGGTCGGATCGTTACCGTGGTCGGCTGTAATCATCAAGAGATCTTTCTCACCCATGTTGGCGATAATCTCAGGGATACGAGCGTCGAACTCTTGCAAGGAATCCCGGTAACCTTCTGGATCCCGGCGATGCCCAAAGAGAGCATCGAAATCCACCAAATTGGTAAAGGATAGTCCCTTGGTAAATTCAGGGTTTTTCAGGGTTTCAACCAACTGATCAACCCCATGCTCATTGGACTGATTATGGCCCACATCGTGAGAAATTCCGGAACCATTGAAAATATCATTGATTTTTCCAACCGCATAAGTCGGAACGCCAGCTTCCTTCAAGTTATCCAATACAGTTGCGGAGAAAGGAGAAACAGCGTAGTCATGGCGATTGGCTGTCCGGGTGAAATGGCCTGGCTCCCCCACATAGGGACGGGCAATAATCCGACCCAAGAGGGTTGGCCGATCCAGGGTGATAGACCGCGCATATTCACAAATCCGGTAAAGTTCTTCTAATGGAATGATGTCTTCATGAGCGGCAATCTGCAAGACCGGATCGGCAGAGGTGTAGACAATCAAGTCCCCTGTCTCCATCTGGCGAGGACCGAAGTCATCAATAACAGCTGTTCCTGAATAAGGCTTGTTGGCCTCACGGATAATCTTCCGACCTGAAAATTCTTCAATTTTTTGCAGCAGGTCTTCTGGGAAACCATCCCAGAAGGTGTCAAAAGGCTCTGTAATGTGTAAGCCCATCAATTCCCAGTGACCCGTCATGGTGTCTTTTCCAAGCGATTGCTCTTCCAACTTGGTTACATAACCGGTTGGATTCTCAACACTAGCGACTGTTTTTAAAGGTTCAGGGCGCTGAATATTCCCCAAGCCCATTTTTTCCATTTCAGGCACCTCAAGTCCAACTGTCTCTGAGATATGCCCAAGGGTATCTGAGCCCGTATCCGGTTCTCCTGCATTAAAGAAATTAGCGGCATCTGGTGCCTCACCAATTCCTACAGAATCCATGACAACCACATGAATACGATCAAATTTTGACATTATTTTACTCCTATTCTGCATTCAATTCTTTGATGCCAGCTTGTCCAGCGACAATCACACGTTGAACCATCTGGTTAAAGAGGCCATGTTCAACCACGCCAACCATCAGGTCCAATTCCTGGGCTAGGGCCAAGGGATCTGGAATCTCTTCTAGCTGCAGATCAATGATATAGTTCTGCATATCCGTCTTGAAATACTGGTCCCCATCCATCCGGAAGCTCGGTTTATAGCCCGCCCGCTCAAAGCGCCGGAAAACCTGTTGTGCCCCATATTGAACCACTTCAACGGGCAGTGGGAAGGCTCCCAGACAGTTGACCAATTTGGATTCATCGACAACCCAAATATATTCCTTGGTCGGCAGGGCCACGACTTTTTCCATCAAAAGGGCACCGCCGCCGCCCTTGATACCATTAAGGTCTGGATCCACTTCGTCTGCTCCATCGACAGTCACATCTACCTGGTCCACTTCATCAATGGACTTGAGGGGAATTCCCAGTCCCCTAGCCTGATCAGCTGTTCGATGTGAGGTGGTCACTCCCACAATCTCCAGTCCTTCTTCTTGGACACGGCGTCCCAACTCTTGGACAAAATAATAGGCAGTTGACCCTGTCCCAAGACCAACAACCATGCCGTTTTGCACATATCCAGCTGCGTGAATACCCGCTTGCTCCTTTAATTTTTCCATGGCAATACCTCACACTTCAGTTAGTGCTATTATACCAAAAATTCACGGGCTTTGGTAAGCTGAGTCGGCAAAAGTAGAAATCGCTTCCAGTTGGTTAGGTTCATGGTGGAAAATATTATGACTAGACGTACCCGTCGTCATTTTAGTGACGATTTCAAACAACAAATCGTAGACCTTCATAAAGCCGGCAAGAAACGGAGTGAAATTATCAAACAATACGATCTAACTCCCTCGACATTTGATAAATGGGTTAGAGAAGAGAAAAAAACTGGTTCTTTTAAATCAATTGACAACCTTTCCGATGAATAGAGAGAATTGATGAGACTGAGAAAAGAAAATCGTCAATTAAAATAGGAATTGCTTTTTTTGCACTCTGAATTACAAAAAAAGTTGCATGGATCGCAAGCTTTCCACACAACTTATTATAGAACCGAAAAAGCCTACTGTACACCTCGAAAAGGTTGATACAATAGGCTTATATACTCTTTAAGTTTATATTTTATTACTGCGTTAGCTCGTTTTGCCCTACCTCTTTGAAACTTTCTTCGAAAGTTTTATCAGCAGTATCGAAAGCTCTCTACAACTTGCTGTATTGTGCTAAAAATAAACTAAAAGATAGTTGAAACGATTCTGCTAGCAGAATCGGATAAAACAGTCTATCCCCAGACTGGATAAAACAGTCTATCCCCAGACTGGATAAAACAGTCTATCCCCAGACTGGATAAAACAGTCTATCCCCAGACTGTTTTATTTAACTGCGTCTTTAAGGGCTTTACCTGCTTTGAAAGCTGGAACTTTAGAAGCAGCGATTGTGATTTCTTTACCAGTTTGTGGGTTACGACCTTTGCGGGCTGCACGTTCACGAACTTCAAAGTTACCAAAACCGATCAATTGTACTTTTTCACCGTTGGCAAGGTAGTCAGTTACTGCTGCAAAAACTGCGTCAACTGCAACTGCTGCATCTTTCTTTGTTAATTCTGTTGCTTCTGCAACCTTAGCAATCAAGTCTTGTTTGTTAGCCATTCGTAAGAATCCTCCATTAATTTTCTAACAGTACATATCATAACTCAAAAAAATGAGAAAAGCAAGTAAAAAAAGCGTTTCGCTAGCCCTTGCTTTTAGATTTTAAGCCAGCTTTAAGCGTAATGAATTAGAACAGCCCAGGCATCTTCTCCGGTATGGGTTTGGATGATCGAACCGGTCTCCAAGACGGAAATCGGCGCTTCTAAAAATGGTTGGAGTTGACCTTTTAGCTCTTCCGCAAAATCCGGTTTACCCGCATAAGAAATCCCAATTGCAGCGATTTCTCGGCCTTCCAGTCCAGCCTTAAATTCATCTAGCCATTTTTTAAAGGTTTTAGCACCGCGGCCTTTAGCGATTGGGCGTAATTCATGGTCCACCATTTCCATGACAACACGGATGTTTAAGAGCGATGAAATCAAACCGGATACTCGACCAATCCGTCCCCCCTTAACCAGATTTTCCAAGGTGGACACGCCAATATAGAGTTCCGTATTTTCCCGTACACGATCGATTTCAGCCAAAATGTCTTCTAAAGAAGCTCCTTCACGCGCCAAGCGGGCAGCCGCAAGGACCTGGAATTTCTGCGCTTGGTCCGTAAAGGAAGAGTCAACGACCTCAACCTTGGCTCCGGATAAACTGGCACCTTGGCGGGCTGCTTCAACGGTTCCAGACAAGGCGTGGGACATGTGGATGGATAGAATCTGATCGTAGTCCTTGGCCAGTTTGCCATAGACTTCAGCAAAGACACCGACTGGTGGCTGACTGGTTTTGGGCAAATTCTTGCTCGTTTTCATCAGGTTCAAGAACTCCCCCTCCTTCAAATCCGCATCTGAATAGAGAATCCCATCAACCATCACGGATAGCGGGATCACTTGAATCCCATACTCTTGAACCAATTCATCTTCAATAGTGACCGATGAATCCGTTACTACAGCAATTTTTGTCATACATACCTACTTCTTAACAATCATTTTGTCCTATTATAACAGATTTAAGGCCCAAACCTCAATGTTTTTGCAAGAGCTCCCGAGCCTCCCGAGTTTATCAGTTTAAAAAAGACAAAGGATAGCTAACCCCTTGTGTACCAAGGAGTTTGGCCATCCTTTTTGA
>NZ_JAOBSU010000086.1:0-7371 GCF_025447695.1 Streptococcus danieliae
GTTTGCTTCGCAAACAAGATTTGGTACTCTCTAACAGCATACAATGCTGTTAGACCCAATCAACTACTGCGTCAAAGATATTTTGCTAATCATAAAGAGAGAGGCTAGACTTTTGTCCCAGCCTCAGCTTAGTTTGAATGTTGTAAAACAGCTACAAAAAGAGTCGACCGCTTGCCCATAAAGAGGCCATCTGCAGTATAAAATGGCTTAAATTCCACCAGCTTAAGACCAGCCTGCTGGCAGAGGGAGACTAGTTCCTCCTGGCTAAAACCTGGATGAACCAGAGGGTGGTCAATTTCCGCATGTGCAAGAAAATCAATCAGAAAAATTTGGCCATCTGGAAGTAAATGAGCAGCTAACTGCTCCAGCAATTCTTCTACCTGGGCCACATGCAACAGGGTCTGGACCACCAAAATCGCATTGGCTTGTCCCTGTAGCTCTTGAAATTCAGGCACCGTTTTTAAAGCCACATTTGACAGCTCCAGAGCCTGGCACTTGCCCCTTACTTGCTCCAACATCTCCTCTGCGATGTCGACCAAAAGGAGCTTGGAAAAATGCTCTGCAAAGGGCAAACTCATTAAGCCCGTTCCACAGCCATAATCCAGCAACAAATCCCTATCTGGCAACTGCTTCAAGCGCTGCTCCAATTCCTCGTGAATCACAGCCGCCACTTGTTTGCGTTCCGGCGAGTCATAGTGCGCCGCCATTTGCTTGAAAATAGCCTTAGTTCGATTTTGATCCATACTTACTCCTACAAAATATACAGCTCACGGTCTTTTAGGACCACTTCTCGGACAGAGGCATATTTTTTCAGTTGTTTCAATTCCTGGGGATGGCTGACAAAGGTAATGACAACTCCCTCACGGCCCATCCGCCCAGTCCGACCTGCCCTGTGCGTATAGCTATCCTTATCACGCGCCAAATCCACCTGAATCACACAATCCAAACCCTGGATATCAATTCCTCTAGCTACCAAATCGGTTGCCAACAAGAGGGAAATCGCACCATCTCGAAAACGATCCAAAATGTGTTTGCGCATCTGCAAATTGATATCGCTGGCCAAGGAATAGGCTGATAAGTTGTGGTATTGAAGTTTTTCCTCTGCATTCCCCAAATCAGACAGAGCGTTAAAGAAAGCTAGTCCCCTAAAATCTTCTAGGGCCAAGAGCTTTCTGAGAGTAGCTACCTTATCCCGCTGGGCCACCTGCATGTAAAAGTGCTGCAAATGACTGGCTTCCTCATCTTGCGCCACAGCAATCAGCTGAGTTCCGGCCTGCAGCTGATCCATGGAAATGCCCTGGGTCGCACTCATGTAGACATGTTGGTGCTTTTTGGGGACATAATTCAAGAGCCGCTCCACAAAGGGTAACTGAGAACTACTGAGCAACTGGTCAAATTCATCCAAAACAATGGTCTCGATAGACAAGAGCTTGATCTTTTTCAACTTGACCAATTCCAGGATCCGACCTGGGGTCCCGATTAAGACTTCAGGCCCCTTCTTAAGGCGTTCAATTTGCCGTTTCTGGCTTGAACCAGCTAAAAACAGTTGAGTCTTGAGTCCCAAATCAGCAGCCCAGTCCTGACTTACCTGGTAGAGCTGGCCGGCCAATTCACTATTGGGAGCCAGAATCAAGAGCTGCTGCCCCTGTCCCTTGCGTAACTTCAATAATAAGGGTAACAGATAAGCCAGGGTCTTACCAGTCCCCGTTGGACTAATCCCAAGAATTGACTCTCCAGCTTGCAGTGGTTGCCAGAGGGCCTCTTGAATCGGCGTCGCTTGGTCAAAATCTTGTTCCTGCCAACGGTCCTGCCAGGCTTTAGGAAAGTTCCTTAACATCTTCATCTCCTTCAAATACAAGTGCGGCATCCTGGCGCAAGTTCCAGATGGTCTCATGAACCTCCTGGGCTAGCTGGGCCCAGTTCTCCCAGGCAGACCAATCCTCTACCTCAATCATTCGCGCAAAGGCAGCTGCTTCTTCCTCCATCTGGTGACTGGCAACAGTCACTGGTAGTACCTGCTCCTGGCCAGACAGATCCCGAAAACGAACCGAGCCGATAGCTTCAATCGAATCCAAGATCACAGTTCCCTGACGGGTATAAATTTCACTTGGAAGATAGGTTGTGTAGTTCTTAGCCGTTTGGAGGGTCACCAGACTATCGCCATAGAACAGCTGGGCCTGACCTGCCAAATCGACATCCCAAGCCCATTTTTGAGCCTGATAGGCGACCCGGTCTGGTTTCCCAAACCAGTAATGGGCAAGATAAAGCGGGTAAATCCCCAAATCCATCAAAGCCCCACCGCCAAATTTAGCAGAAAAGACATTAGGAAGCTCCCCAGCCAATAGAGCCGGCATTTTTGAAGAATATTTCCCGTAACGCAGATTGGCCCCCAAGATTTCTTGATCTTTCAAAAAATCGGCAATAAGGGTCACAGCCTTTTCATGCACATTCCGTGCGGCTTCAAAGAGCATGACCTTTTTTTCTTTGGCCAAGGACAACAACTCCGCCCACTCAGCTGGCCGCAAAACTGCAGGCTTCTCCACCACAACATGCTTCCCAGCTTCTAAGGCCAAACGGCTATGCGCAACATGCAGGCCATTGGGAGAAGCAATGTAGACTAAATCAAGTGCTGGATCCGCCAAAAAGGCCTCCAAGGAATCATAGGCCAGGACGTCAGAGCCGTAGGCTTCCCCGAAAGCTTGGGCCTTGGCAAGGGTCCGGGAATAAACCGCCCCCAAGCGATAGGCTCCAGTTGCATTCACAGCCGTCATCCACTCATGGGCAATCGGGCTGGTGGCTAAAATGCCAAAAGTAATCATATTTTTCACCTCGCCTCATTATAACACAGAAGGAGCTACTGACACAGCGTAGAAAATAGTGTACAATAAGTAGGAAACTAGAAAGGACTTACTCATGCATAAAAAACCAATCATTATCGGTGTAACAGGTGGATCTGGTGGAGGTAAAACCAGTGTATCCCGAGCAATCCTCGCTAACTTTCCCAACGAGAAGATTGCGATGATTGAGCACGATTCCTATTACAAGGATCAATCCCATCTAACCCCAGAGGAGCGCGTCAAAACCAACTATGACCACCCCTTTGCCTTTGACACAGACTTGATGATTGAACAACTCAGTGAGCTCCGGGCTGGCCGACCAGTAGATATTCCGACTTATGACTACACCGCCCATACCCGCAGCAACAAGACCCTACGCCAAGAACCCCAAGATGTCTTTATTGTCGAAGGGATTTTAGTTCTCGAAGACAAACGTCTCCGCGACCTGATGGATATTAAAATTTTCGTGGATACAGATGACGATGTCCGGATCATCCGCCGGATCAAACGGGATATTGAAGAACGCGGCCGGAGCCTCGATTCTGTCATTACCCAGTACCTAGACGTGGTCAAACCCATGTACCACCAGTTTATCGAACCAACCAAACGCTATGCGGATATCATTATCCCAGAAGGGGTCACCAACAAGGTTGCTATTGACTTAATCAACACCAAAATCGCTGCTATCCTCAGCGAAACTGAAGCATCTGAGACCAAAGACTAGGCTACCAGCCTGGTCTTTTTCTTCATCTTGACAAAGACAACAAATCTGCCATACTAATCCTCGTTACTGATTATTGGAGGATTGTATGAATCACACAGAATTAAAAAATCAAGCAAAGAACAGACTTGCAAATAACTGGACTTGGGCAATCATTTTAACCTTACTTACCTTTACGTTGCCAAGTATGTTAGCCTTTCTGACTTCTGGCTTCGGTGGAATCCTTGCCATCTTTTTTACAGCTAGTCGACAAATGACCTTCTTAAACCTTTTGGATCAAGAAAAAGAAGAAGACATCCTCACAGCTGTCTTCACCAGCTTCCGCCAAGGACGTTTTGTGCCAGTCCTTATCACTGGCTTACTTCAGTACCTCTTTCTGATTCTCTGGAGCCTTCTCTTCGTCATCCCAGGCTTCATCAAAATTTACTCCTACTCCATGACCAACTACATCATTGAAGACTTGGTCGCTCAAGGGAGAGAGATTGAACCAACCGAAGCCATCACCAAATCTCGCATGCTGATGGATGGCCATAAATTAGAGCTCTTTCTCTTGGACCTCAGTTTCCTCGGCTGGGCTCTCCTAGTTCCTCTCACATTCGGTATCGGAAGCCTATGGCTGACTCCCTATCAACTCACAACACGAGCTGCCTTTTACCGCCAATTAGTCACAGCTAACCCTGAAATTTTAGATCTTTAAAAAAGTAAGTATGGTTTTCCTTGATTTTTTGCTTCTATTTAGCATTTTTTCAACACTTATTTACCGATGATAAAAAAGAACCTAATCTGTAGGCTACAGAATCAGGTTCTTTTTCTAAATCATCTAATGGCCTAGTCAATCAAACCGTCACGGTCATAATAGATACCTTGGGGATCGATTCCCTTGGTTTTAAGCAGGTCGCTGACGGTGACAAATTCATAGCCTTCCTCTTTGAGGTAGTCGATAACAGCTGGAACGGCGTCTATGGTTTCCTTATGGATGTCATGCATGAGCACAATACCGCCAGGTCGGGCATAGGTCTTGACCTGTTCCAAAATCATGGCTGGGTTATGGCTTTGCCAGTCCAGGGTATCTACTGACCAGAGAATGGTTGGAAGGCCACCGTAAAGTCGGGTTTGGCTGGTGTAATTGCCAAATGGTGGCCGGAACAGCTTGGAATCGATACCTGTAGCACGTTTGATTTCACTTTGGGTATCGCGAATCTCCGCCAGAGCTCCATCCGTCGGAAGCAACTGAAGGTTGGGGTGGTTGAAGGTATGATTGGCGATCTCCGATCCACGCTTACTCATCCGTTTCAGAATCTGCTCGTTTCCTGCCACATTCCGTCCTAAGACAAAGAAGGTTGCGGGAACTTTTTCCTGTTCCAAAATGTCCAGCAACTTAGGTGTTAACTGGCTATCTGGTCCATCATCAAAGGTTAAAGCGATGACCTTCTTGGTTGAGGGAGCAATGTAAGCCTGGTAGGATTCCGCATCCGCACCCTTGAGTATCTCTGGATTAATCACATCAAACAAGATGGTTAGGGGAACCGCCACTTGCTTTACCTCCCCAATGGTTTGCGGGAGATGGATCCAGAAGCTTTTCTTGTCATAATAGAAGTCCCAATCTGCTAGATCTGTGTATTGCAAGGTCTCTACAACTTCTGCCACACGATCCGTATTGAGATTCTGGGCTAAGAGATTAGCCTTAATCATATCCAACATCTTAGACTGAGCTGCTTCTGGATCTTGGAAGAGTTCATCCAGCTGTAGCTGTTTCCCCTCGTCAGTATAGTAATAAGAGGCTAAAGTAGTCTCTTTTTCTGTTCCTACATAGGTCGAGGAAATCGGGTACTCCCTTTTCAAAAGCTTCACTTGCTGAGTATTGGCAAAAGCCCCTTCTTCTTTATCCACCAGATAAAAAATCAAGGCATTCAAATCCTTATCTTGACCTTCCGGATTCAATTTCTGGGTATCGGCTAAAATGAGTTCCTGAATCTGCTGGTTGGTGCTGCTTTCCAAATTGCTGGGATAATAAGCGACCACCTCAGCCTGCCCAATCCGACCATACTGCTTGCTACTCTTGGACTCCTTGGCCAAGGCCTTATGATCCTGCTTGAGCTGCTCAATCTTGGATGTGGCCTGCCAACGGTCAAATTGCTCCGGCAACATGGGCAGCAATAAAAGAGCAGCCGCTAACATACCTAAAAAGACCCCCAACAATAACCAATTCTTCGGACTAATCTTCTTCACAAACCTAACTCTCTTTCCTATCTTCATAAAAACTATTGTACGATAGATAGCAGGAATATTCAAATGATTTTGCTGGTATCGGGAGAGGAATTTGGAGAAGGGATTCCTAAGTCCAAAAATACACAAAGTCCCCCCTGGAAAACCCAAGGAGGACAAACCGATTATTTAGCTAGTTTTGCTTTTGCAGCGTCTGCCAAAGCTGTGAAAGCTGCCGCATCGTTTACTGCAAGGTCTGCAAGCATTTTGCGGTTCACTTCGATTTCAGCCAATTTCAATCCATGCATCATTTGTGAGTATGAAAGTCCGTTCATACGAGCTGCCGCATTGATACGTGTGATCCATAGTTTACGGAAGTCACGTTTCTTTTGACGACGGTCACGGTATGCATAGTAGTAAGAGTTCATGACTTGTTCTTTCGCTGTGCGGAACAAGATATGTTTAGCTCCATAGTAACCTTTAGCGAGCTTTAGAATACGTTTACGACGTTTGCGTGATACAACGCCACCTTTAACACGTGCCATTTAGTTTTCCTCCAGATTCTAGTTATACGAGTGTGTCTTATTTAAGACCTGTAAGCATTGATTTGATACGTTTGAAGTCTCCTGCAGAAACCATAGAAGCTTTGCGAAGGTGACGACGTTGTTTTTTAGTTTTTCCGTGGAAACGGTGTGAAGTGTAAGCACGGAAGCGTTTTAGTCCACCTGAACCAGTACGTTTGAAACGTTTAGCAGATGCGCGGTGAGTTTTTTGTTTTGGCATGATTTCTCCTCTTTTCTAGTGATCAGACTTTATTTTTTGTCTGGAATTGGAGCCAATTGCATGAACATTTGACGTCCATCCATTTTCGCTCTTTGCTCAATGATAGAAACATCTTGTGTTGCCTGAGCAAAATCAGCGAGAACCTTAGCTCCAATTTCTTTGTGGGTGATCATCCGACCTTTGAATCGAATGGACACTTTGACTTTATTTCCTTTTTCAAGGAATTTGCGTGCATTCCGAAGTTTTGTCTCGAAGTCACCCTTGTCGATTGTTGGACTTAGACGAACTTCTTTGACGGTCACAACGCTTTGTTTTTTACGCTGTTCCTTTTGCTTTTTCTGGTACTCAAATTTGAACTTACCATAGTCCATAATTTTGGCAACCGGTGGTTTTGCTTGGGGCTGAATTAGAACCAAATCAACATTGGCATCATCAGCGATGGCTTGGGCTTCGCTCAATGGCTTAATACCAAGCTGCTCCCCTTCAAGACCAATCAAGCGAACTTCACGCACACGAATTTCATCATTGATGAATAAGTCTTGTTTTGCTATGGTGTTCACCTCTTTTTTTTATTTCGAGAAAAACAAGAGTGGGTCTGCTAACGCACACCCACTCACACGAATAGAATCCCTTTCAGGACTTGAATCGTAGAGCCAGACAACGTTAGTCGCAAGGCGAGAAGCTCTCACTTCTGCTTTTCTCATGTAATCCATTGTACCATATAGAAATTATCTGTCAACTACTTTTTTTGAATCATTCCCGTTGCTTATTCTTTTTGAAAATAATGTCAGGATTCTGACTCCTCATCATCAATTTCATAAAAAT
>NZ_JAOBSU010000087.1:0-7059 GCF_025447695.1 Streptococcus danieliae
AAGAATACTCCAGTCGCTAAGGATCAAACAGTTGAGCCAGGTTCTACACCGAAGGCAGAAGATTCTATTGCCAACCTGTCTGAACTTCCAGCAGGAACGAAAGTATCCTTCAAGTATCCAGTGGATACTAGCACAGCAGGTGATAAGCCGACTGTGGTACTTGTGACTTACCCAGATGGATCAGTTGAGGAGCTTGCGGTTCTTATTAAAGTTAGTTTTTCAGCTAAACCTACAAATGAGAACACAGGATCAACAGCAGATTCTAGGGGCGTAGTTGACAGCTCAAATCGAGCTAATGAGGAACGAGTAACGGTTCTTCCAAATACAGGAGAAAATTCAGAACTATCGCATGCAGCTATGCTCCTAGGAGCAGGAATGCTGACAGCTCTAAGTTTAGTGGGGCGGAAAAAGCGAGAAGATGAGGAATAACCTTTTCATTTAATTTCTTGAAATCATTTCCTGTCATAAAGTAATAATCCAGGTAATTGTGTAGTGCAGTTACCTGGATTATTTTTTTAGAGAAATCGGTCTATACCATTTTATTTTTTGACATCAAGGTGTATAATAAAAACAAGGAGGATGGATCATGAACTACTATATTCAAGCAGATGCTTTTTTCTATCCCTATGAGAAAAAGGGAGCAGGTTTTTTAGAAATCAAAGATGGTCGTTTTGGGCAATGGCAGGCTCAGAGACCAGAATCAGCGGAAATCCGTGATTACACGGGATATTGGATTAGTGCAGGTTTAGTAGATACCCATATTCATGGATTTGGTGGTGTTGATGTCATGGATAAGGATATTGATGGAATTCTAACGACCATGAGTGAGGGACTTCTTAGTACAGGAGTGACTAGCTTTCTCCCAACAACCCTGACTGCAGATACAGGAGATTTACGTCAAGTAGCGGAACAAATTGGAACTCGCTACCAGGAAGCTAAGGGAGCAAAAATTCAAGGAATTTATTTTGAAGGTCCCTATTTCACGGAGGAATTCAAAGGAGCGCAGAATCCAGCCTATATGAAAGATCCGGATTTAGAAGAATTCCGAGATTGGCAGGAAGCAGCACACGGTCACATTAGAAAAATTGCCTTAGCCCCTGAGCGGGACGGAGTTGAGGAGTTTGTTAAAACCCTAACCCAAGAAGGGATTACCGTTGCCTTGGGACACTCCAATGCGACTTTTGACCAAGCTCGGGCAGCTGTGCAGGCAGGAGCCAGTGTCTGGGTTCATGCCTATAATGGCATGCGGGGGTTGACCCATCGGGAGTTGGGTATGGTTGGGGCCATGTACCAACTACCTCATACCTTTGCAGAACTAATCTGTGATGGCCACCATGTCCATCCGGGAGCCTGCCAAATTTTGCTGGATCAGAAAGGCCTGGACCAAGTTGCCTTGATTACCGACTGCATGCGGGCAGGCGGGATGCCAGACGGCGATTACCAGCTGGGCGATTTCCCGGTCCTTGTTCATGAAGGAACGGCCCGCCTTAAAGATTCTGGTTCTCTAGCCGGATCCATCCTCCAACTCAAGGATGGTGTCAAAAATGTCGTTGAGTGGGGCTTGGGTAATCCGGAAGAGGCTTTGCGGATGGCGACTCTTAATCCAGCCCTTTCAGTTGGCCTAGAAGACGACTGCGGCCAAATCCGACCAGGAGCAGCCGCTGACTTCTTAATCTGGACCCCGCAACTAGACCTCCACGCAACCTATTTGGATGGCCAACTCCGCTTTCAAGCGACTTCAGAAGGTAAGGTCGAGTAGTTCTTTTTCGGATGAGTCTAAAAGAGGAGTGGGATAGAACGGATGTTTTTCATTTTAGTTCTAGCCCACTTTTTTATGTTTGCCGATAGTTCGTTTATTCCCCCTCTTTTTTAGAATTTTGTTCAGTTATTCTTGTTCTTTCCATAGAATTTCGCTCAATAAATAATTTTTATAAAGAAAAACCGAAAAATGACTTGCTAAAGACGACAAAATGGACTAGACTAGAGGTCTATTCGAAAATAGAATTCTTTCATTTATTGTAATAATCGATAAATGAAGCGACCATTTTGTTGGGAGGAATGATGAATCAGTTATTAGTATTGCAGTCAGATTTTGGCTTGGTAGATGGAGCTGTTTCCGCCATGATTGGGGTGGCTCTGGAAGAGGCACGTGATTTGAATATTCATCATCTCACGCATGACATTACTCCCTATCATATTGAAGAGGCCAGCTATCGGCTCTTTCAAACCATTGATTACTGGCCGGAGGGAACGACCTTTGTTTCGGTGGTCGATCCAGGAGTTGGTTCCAAGCGTAAAAGCGTGGTTGCTCTGACCAAACGGAATCAATACATCGTCACACCGGATAATGGGACCTTATCCTACATCAAGGATCAGGTGGTAGCCGTGCGGGAAATCTCAGAGGTTTCCAACCGCCGTGCCAATACGGAGCATTCTTACACCTTCCACGGTCGCGATGTTTATGCCTACACAGGGGCTAAATTAGCCAGTGCTCACATTAGCTTTGAAGAGGTCGGTCCCGAACTAAGTGTCGAGCGGATTGTTGAAATCCCGGTTGTGGAAACGACTCAGGGGCCAGATTGGGTCCAAGGGGTTGTCGATATCCTGGATGTGCGCTTTGGTTCGCTTTGGACCTCCATTAAACGGGAGGACTTCCAGAAGCTGGATCCTGACTTTGGCGATCGGTTCGAGGTAACCATCTACAACAATGATATGCTGGTTTACCAAAATCAGGTTGTCTATGGCAAGTCCTTTGCCGATGTTCGTATCGGCCAGCCAGTCCTCTATGTAAACTCGGTTTACCGGCTAGGTCTGGCCATCAATCAGGGGTCCTTCTCCAAGGCCTACAATGTTGGCGTTGGACCTCAGTGGTCGATTCAGTTGAAGAAAATTTAGGAGTTTTAGAATGTCACAATTATCTATTAAACAAGTTGTTGCTATCGGTGTTGGAGCTGCCCTCTTTATTGTGGTTGGTCTCATCAGTATTCCTACACCTATCCCCAATACCTCGATCCAGTTGCAATACGCCGTCCAGGCCTTGCTATCAGTCGTTTATGGTCCCTTCGTTGGATTTCTGATTGGTTTTATCGGCCACGCTGTCAAGGATCTTCTTCAATTTGGGAATCCTTGGTGGTCTTGGATCTTTGTCTCCGGTCTTTTTGGGTTGATTGTTGGAATAACCAAAAAGAGCTTGTCCCTACAAGTCGGCCAGCTCCAGACAAAAGGACTGCTAACCTTTAATCTGGTTCAGATTAGTGCCAACATTGTTCTCTGGGGACTGGTCGCTCCGGTCTTGGATATTTTAATCTACCAAGAGGCGGCCAATAAGGTTTTTGCCCAAGGAATCGTTGCGGGCGGAATCAATGCCCTCGTTGTTGCCATTGCAGGAAGCTTATTGCTGAACCTGTACGCCAAGAATCAAGTTCAAACAGGTAGTTTGACCAAAGAATAAGTGAAATGGACAAAATTCAATCTATGGATTTTGTCTATTTTGTATTTCATCTATGATAAAATAGAAGAAAAAAGGGGAGAAAATCGGTGTTACCACTCATTCAGTTTAAAGAATTTTCCTTTCAATACCAAAGTCAAGCTGAACCAACGCTAAAAGACATCAACCTGGACATCCAGCAGGGAGAAAAAGTGGCTATTATTGGACCCTCTGGATCTGGCAAGTCGACTCTTGGGCAATGCTTAAACGGCTTGGTCCCCCATATCTATCGGGGCGAGATTCAAGGACAGCTACTCTTTCAAGGACAGGACTTACTGACTTCCAGTATTGTCGAGCGTTCCCTCTTGATTTCCAGTATTCTTCAGGATACTGATGGTCAGTTTATTGGTCAGACGGTGGCTGAGGATGTGGCCTTCGCCTTAGAAAATGATGCCTTGGAAACCAGTATCATTCGTGACAAGGTCGCCTATTGGCTGGACAAGCTCGGTCTGACTGACCTAGCCCAGCAGCGTCCCCAGGATCTCTCTGGCGGGCAGAAGCAGGCCGTTGGTCTCGGAGGTGTTTTGATTGACGAAAGTCCCCTCCTCTTATTTGATGAACCCCTGGCCAACCTCGATCCCCAGGCAGCCCATGAAAGTTTACAGCTGCTGGGCCGCCTGCACGAGGAAACAGGCTCAACCCTGGTTATTATTGAACACCGCCTGGAAGAGGTTTTGGAACTAGGTCTGGACCGGATTATCCTGATGGAAAACGGCCAGATTGCCTTTGATGGCAGTCCCAACCAGCTCTTGGCTAGCCCCCTCTTAACAAGGGCCGGGATTCGTGAACCTCTCTATCTGACCGTCCTGCGGGAGTTGGGGATGGAACTGAGTGCTGACCAGCCCTTGGATCATCTGGCAGCCTTGGAGTTGCCCCAGCTTTCCCTACCAGAGCTTTCCTCAGCGAAGTCTGAGCAAGAGGCAGAGGTCTTGGCCCAGTGGACCAACCTGTCCTTTGCTTACCCGGGAAGACCAGTTCTGTTTGAGAACTTGAATCTGCAATTGCGGCAAGGCGAATTGGTCGCTCTACTTGGGAAAAATGGGACTGGAAAGTCAACCTTGGCCCAGCTCTTATCAGGCTACCTACCTGCTCAAGACCAGTATTGCTGGCAGGGTCAGGAAGTCACCGACCAATCCTTGGCGGATCGGGCCAAACAGGTTGGCTATGTTTTGCAGAATCCTAACCAGATGATTTCCCAGACTATGATCTTTGATGAGGTGGCACGGGGCTTGTGGCTCAGAGGCCTGGCAGAAGCAGAAGTGGCTGCCAAGGTTGCAGCCGTCTTGGAAATTTGTGGCCTAACCCCTTTTCGGAATTGGCCCATCTCCGCCCTTTCCTATGGTCAGAAAAAACGGATGACCATCGCAGCCATCTTGGTTTTGGAACCCCGGGTCTTGATTGTGGATGAGCCGACGGCCGGCCAGGACCAGGCCCATTATCGGGAGATGATGGATTTTCTTCAGAAGCTAGCAGGCTTGGGGCATGCCATTGTTATGATTACCCATGACATGCAGCTGATGTTGGAGTATGCCGACCGGGCTCTGGTCTTGGATCAAGGAAAGATCATTGCCGACCAGGATCCACGCCAGCTCCTGTCTCAACCGGAACTCCTTGCCCAGGCCCATTTGCGGACGACCTCGCTTTTTGAGCTGGCAGCTAAGCTTCAGGCGGATCCCTTGGCCCTCTCCCAGTTTTACCAAGAAAGGAGGAAGCAAGCATGAATCAGTTTATCGGCTATCAGGCAGGCACTAGCTGGATCCACAAGCTAAGTGGTGCTAGTAAGTTTCTGTTTTTCTTGTTGACCTCGATTGCGGCCATGTTGACCTATGATACGCGCCTCTTGCTGGCGATTGCCCTGCTCTCCTTGCTGGGGCTCGCCCTCGCCCGTATTTCTTGGACTAGCATTCGCTGGGTGATTTACTTTGCCTCCTTCTTTGCAGCCATGAACCTGCTCATGGTCTACCTCTTCGCACCAGAGTATGGGGTGGACATCTATGGCACCCGCCACCTACTTTGGGCCGGTATCGGTCCCTATAGTGTGACCCAGGAGCAGCTGTTCTACCTGGCCAACCTCTTTCTCAAGTATGTGGCCACCCTGCCCCTGGCCCTGGTCTTTCTCTTGACCACCCACCCCAGCCAATTTGCGGCCAGCCTCAACCAGATTGGGGTCCCTTATCGCATTGCCTATGCAGTAAGCCTGACCCTGCGCTACATTCCAGATGTCCAAGAAGACTTTGTCATCATCCGTAAATCCCAGCAGGCGCGTGGCTTGGACCTGTCCGCCCAACAATCCCTCTTGGCACGGATCCGCGGCAACGCCCTGATCCTCTTCCCGCTCATCCTAACCTCCCTCGAGCGCATCGAAACCATCTCCTGCGCTATGGAACTCCGCCGCTTCGGCAAGGAAAAACGCAGAACCTGGTATTGGAGCCAACACTGGACCTGGCAGGACTATCTTCTCCTCGGCCTAGCCCTCCTCACCCTGATCCTCGCCTTTTACCTCATGTGGGCTCAGGGCAGCCGTTTTTACAACCCTTGGCAAGCCTAGTTTTTCCTTTACTTCTCGCCTTTTTCTTGTTAGACTAAAGAAAAATTGGAAGAAGGGAGTCAAGCATGCGCAAGAGAAAAAAAGGCCGTGGCCTCTTAGCCCTGACCTTAGTAACGCTGGGCTTGGGCTTCTTCGCCTACCAAACCCTCACCACCCAGCAAGGGGACTACACCATCAGCACCGAAGATCGCTTCGTCCAAAACATCGCCCCCGATGCCCAAGCAATCGCCAACCAGTACGGCCTCTACGCCTCTGTTATGATCGCCCAGGCCCTCCTAGAATCCCAACGCGGCACCAGCCGCCTAGCCCAGCCACCCCATCATAACCTTTTCGGCATCAAAGGCAGCTATCAAGGCCAAAGCGCCACCTTCTGGACCCAAGAAGACGACGGTAAGGGCAACCTCTCCGACATCCAAGACCAATTCCGCAGCTATCCCTCCTACTATGCCTCCCTCACCGACTATGCCCAAGTCCTCTCCCAACCCCTCTACGCCGGCACCTGGAAAGCCAACACCACCAGCTACCAAGACGCCACCCTGGCCCTCACCGGCACCTACGCCACCGACAGCACCTACAACCACAAACTCAACCAGCTGATCCAAGACTACCAGCTGACCCAGTATGACTGGTGAGCAGGACACAGATAGAAAACGAAACCAACCCCAGAGCAGCAGACTGACGAGTGCAGTTCGCTGATGTGAGGTTGGTTTTTTGGTAGGGAGGGGTAACTTTTGTGCTAAAAAAGGGAGAGGAATTTAGCAGGAAAGTTAGGGAATAGCTATGAGGAACAAGGAACGAATTTTAAAGTAAGGACTAAGTAGGTTGCAGGAATTCTTGAATAGGCTTTCAAATGTGAGACCTGTATGCTATGATACTAGTGGGTAAGTCTTATAATATACGACAATTGGACTAACATACCTAAAGAAAATTTTATAAAAGGATTGACACGGCAAAGCCAAAAGGAGCTTACAACTCCGCGATTTGGGTAATGTCGACTTCCGCAAGGGTGTCGTTCCCGAACATG
>NZ_JAOBSU010000088.1:0-7051 GCF_025447695.1 Streptococcus danieliae
CTAAAAGAAAAGGAGAGACTCATTTCAGTAGATGAATCTCTCCTTTTTAGGCTTTATGAGACTTTTGTCCCAGCCTCGATTGGAGTTTGCTTCGCAAAAAAGATTAGGTACTCTCTAACAGCATACAATGCTGCTAGGCTCAATCAACTACTGCGTCATCTTATTTTGCTAATCATAAAGAGAGAGGCTAAACTTTTGTCCCAGCCTCTTTTTAAACGCAAAAAGGAAATCTCGATTGGGAGATTTCCTTTTCTGATGCATGGAATTAATCCACAACGGTCAAGTCTAAATGACCAACGCCACTGCCATATTCCACACGGTACTGTCCCTTTTCCAAGTGGGGTGGGATAATAAAGGTGCCGCTGGAGACTTGTTGGCCTTTTTTAAAGGTTTTGCCATGACTCGCTAGCTTTTTCACCAACCAGCTGACTGACTCTAGGGGATTGCCTAAAACTTGGGAAGACAGACCTTGACCGAGAACTTCTCCATCCTTGTAAAGAACACCTGGAATTTGGGCCAATTCCGCTACTGTAAAGCGCCCTTTGAGATCCTGCTCTTCTCCATACAGGATTCGACCAGCTACAGCACTATCGGATACAACCAAATATTTGCTGAGGGTTGGGAACCACTCTTTGAAGCGTGCATCAGGTACCTCAATCCCCGGCGCAAGGGTCAATTTATCCAACAAGTCTTCCAAAGAATCCTCGGGAGATAGGTCTTCTTTGGCCCGGAATACCAACTCGATTTCGATCAAGGGCTCTAACAAGTCTTGTAAAGATAGGGTGACAGGTCCTTTTACAAATTGAGAAACGGTTTCCTGACCATAAAACGGTTCTGTTGAGTCAAACATCCGTTGGGTTTCTTCACTCGTCAAACTGACCTTATAGCCTTGAACGTCTTCGCCTCTTAGAGCGACAAAGGCATCTTGAACTTGGTAAGCTGTTTCAATATCTTGTACAACTCCATCTAGTTCCTGCATGGCTAATGCTTCCTGCTGATCCAAGGCTTGGAAAAGTTTTTGGGACACCTCTGCGACCACATTCTCCTGTTCTTTCATAAGCTATACCTCCTAGTTTCTGCTTTTATTATAGGAGATTTTGTCTGAAAAATCAATAGATTTTCAGAATTTTCCCTATTTTTCTGAAAATTTTGTAAGGAATTTTAAAAGTCCTTGAAGAACCACTTCCAAGGACTTGTTTCTTCTATTCAGGGTGAGTCTCTGAGGCAGCCTGGAAGGTCTGCTCTAAGAGCATGGCAATGGTCATGGGACCAACGCCACCTGGAACAGGTGTTAAAAAGGCGGCCTTATCTTTTACGGCCTCAAAATTGACATCGCCGATCAGTTTTCCTTCTGGATTGCGATTCATACCGACATCAATAACCACCGCTCCGTCTTTGACAAAGTCTGGTCCCACAAAATGACCTCGACCAATCGCAACAACCAGAATGTCTGCCTCACGAGCCACTTGGTCCAGATTCTCTGTTTTTGAGTGAGCCATGGTTACTGTCGCATCTGCTGCTAACAACATCTCTGCCATCGGTTTGCCGACAATATTGCTGCGGCCAATGACTACCGCTTTTTTACCCACAGGGTTAATCCCATACTCTTCCAGTAAGGCCATAATCCCAGCTGGTGTCGACGGAACCCGTAAGGGATCCCCGGTCCACAAACGACCGACATTAAAGGGGTGAAAACCGTCAACATCTTTGCGAGGATCGATAGCCTCTAAAACAAGATCTTCTCGAATTTGTGGGGGCAGGGGCAATTGCACCAGGATTCCGTGAACTTCTGGATCCTGGTTGAGATCTGCTAGTAGAGACAGCAAATCTGTTTCAGCCATCGTTTCCGGATAGCGTAAGATCCGACTTTCAAAGCCGGCTTCTACCGCCGCCTTCTCCTTATTACGTACATAAACCTGGCTGGCCGGATTCTCTCCGACCAGAACAACTACTAAACAAGGCTGAATGCCCTGATCAGCTAGCAATCGAGCTGTTTTTTCAGCCAAGTTCTTTCTTTTTTTGAGAGCTAAGGCTTTTCCATCTAACAGTTGCATGTGCGACCTCCCCTAATATATCCTCTCAAGCTTGGGTTTTACAAAACCTTGCTGAGGAAATTTCTTGTCCGTTCTTCCTGGCTATTATCAAAGATAGCCTCAGGACTACCATCTTCAACAACAAAGCCACCGTCCATAAAAATGACCCGATCCGCAACCTCACGCGCAAAGCCCATTTCATGGGTGACAATGACCATGGTCATCCCAGATTCTGCCAATTCCTGCATAACTGCCAATACCTCACCCACCATTTCTGGGTCCAAGGCTGAGGTTGGTTCATCAAACAAGAGCAAATCTGGATTCATGGCCAGGCCACGCGCAATCGCAATCCTCTGTTGCTGACCACCAGAGAGGGATTGCGGATAGGCATTGGCCTTATCCGGTAGACCGACCTTGGCTAATAGTTCCATTCCCTTGGCTTCCGCTGTCGCCTTGTCCATTCCCTTGGTTTTAATGGGCGAGAGGGTGATATTTTCCAAAACTGTCATATTGGGAAAGAGATTAAATTGTTGGAAAACCATTCCCATTTTCTCCCGCATTTTAAAGAGATCGTTTTTCGGATCGGTAATATCCACACCTTCAAAATAGACATGGCCCTTGGTCGCTTCTTCTAACAGGTTCATCGACCGCAGGAGTGTCGATTTCCCACTCCCTGAAGGACCGATGATAACAACCACTTCACCACGGTGGATTTCTAAATCAATACCTTTTAAGACTTCATTTTTCCCGAAGTACTTGTGAAGATCTTCAATTTTTAAAATGGTTTCAGTCATTATTTCTTCTCCTCTTGTTTGAGTCGATTTTCAAATGTTTTTAAGCCCAAGCCCAACAAGCTGGTTAAGGCAAGGTAGTAGGCTGCTGCCACCAAGAGAGGCGTTAGGGCCTGGTAGGTTGTTGTCGCTACCGTTTGCGCCCCATTCCAAAGTTCCATGACACCAATGGTCGCAAGCAAGGAACTATCTTTGACAATGGTCACAAATTCATTACCAAGGGCTGGAAGAATATTCTTAACGGCTTGGGGCAAAACTACATAACGCATGGCATTGGCTGGACGAATCCCCAAGGAATAAGCGGCTTCCAATTGTCCCTTAGGAACCGCATTGATACCGGCCCGAACCGTTTCTGACACATAGGCACCGGAGTTCATGGATAAAATGATAATCCCGGGAATCAGCCGTGTCAAATCGATCTGCAAAATCCCAATTTGAATCGACGGTGCTGTCAAATGGGTCAAGGCAAAGGCAATCATAATTTGAACCAACATCGGTGTCCCACGGAAAGCCCAGACATAAATATTGGCCAGCCAGCGCAATACAGCCCAGTTAGAACGTTGGGCAAAGGCTAAAAGGATCCCTAGAATGGTTCCGAAAAAGACAACAAAGATAGATACAATAACAGTAACCAGGGCCCCGTAATTAAAGTAGGGCAAAAACTGTGGTAAAAATGAAAATGACATGAAAATCCCTTCCAACAAAAAATGTAAATATGCCCTTATTCTACCAAAAAGCCTACTGGCGAACAAGTTCATTCCGCACTGGATAAAAAGAGGAGTGAAACAAAAACTGTCTCACTCCTTTCACGAAGGCTTAATACAAAAGTTCGTAAATCTCCATTGCAATCAAATCAATGCTATCAAAAGTGAAGGTTTCACGTGCTTCAACATCGCGCAAAGTAAAGATTGAACCGAGTTCTTCGTCCTGGCTATAGGAAACTTCGGCAACAACAACACCGTCTCGTTCAAAATTTCGTTTCAAATTGCCGCCATCTGTCGCCATCTTTTCAAGACGATTGATAATGCGTACCAAATGTGATTCCATTACGTTTCTCCTATTTATTAAATTCCTAATAAGTATACCATAGAATTCCTCAAAATTCTAGGAGACTTCCTCATTCACATCCCTTTTTACCTTTAAAATAGATTGTGGGGCTGCAGGAGGACTGTCAAATTCCCCCAAACTTTTCTCCATCCAAATCATATCATACCAGCGCTGAAACTTGTAACCCGCTTGGGGAAAATGAGCGACCTGCTGGTAACCACGTTTACTATGAAAAAGTTCACTGGATTTGGAACTATAGGGATCCCCTTCAACTCCTACCCCAATACAAGCCTTAATCGACAAAATTCCCATTGCCTGTAATTCCTCTTCTAACCGATCATAGAGGAGATTACCAAGTCCCTTCCCCTGCCAGTTAGGGTTCAAATAAATAGTCGACTCGACTGACCAAGCATAGGAAGCAGCTGAACGAAAAGGGCCTGCATAGCAGTAACCTAACAACTGGTCATCTACTTCTGCCACCAGATAGGGATAGAACGACTGGATCGTTTCCATACGTCTTTGAAATTCTGCCAAACTCGGAGGTGCATGCTCAAAGGAGATAGCCGTGTGCTCAACATAGTGGGCATAAATTGCTAGTAGTTTCTCTGCATCCTCCGGTTGCGCAAATCTTATTTGAACATCCATAAAAGCCTCCTTTCCTTTATTGTAAAAAATCCCACCTCTAGGGTCAATCCCCTTCATACTTTTTACTTGCAAAGTCACAAAAAGGTGCTATAATCAATAGTAGAAGAAAATTTGACCTTTATTGACCAATAAAGAATGTCTTTAGAAATAGAAAGGATCCGTTATGCTTTGTCACAATTGTAAAATCAATGAAGCGACCATTCATCTCTACACAAGTATTAATGGTCACCAGCAACAAGTTGACCTTTGTCAAAATTGCTACCAAATTATGAAATCCGATCCTAACGCGTCCTTACTCAAGGGCTTAAATTCCAATTCTAGTGATCCACTTGGCAACTTCTTCCAAAACTTGGGTAACTTCCAACGGCCTGAGCAGGAGGAAAGTGGCAAACGACCAGGTCAAGATCAACGGACCCGTCAAGCCAAACCACGTCCAAAAGGAATCCTAGATGAATTCGGAATCAATGTCACCGATATTGCCAAACGAGGCGACATCGATCCTGTTATTGGTCGGGACGAAGAAATTATCCGTGTTATTGAAATTCTCAACCGTCGGACCAAAAACAACCCTGTCCTCATCGGTGAACCAGGTGTTGGTAAAACAGCTGTTGTTGAAGGATTGGCTCAGAAAATTGTCGACGGCGATGTACCCCAAAAATTGCAATCCAAACAGGTCATTCGACTCGATATGGTGAGTCTGGTTCAAGGAACCGGAATCCGGGGGCAATTTGAAGAACGGATGCAAAAATTGATGGAGGAAATTCGCCAGCGGGAGGATGTCATCCTCTTTATCGATGAAATTCATGAAATTGTCGGAGCCGGCAGTGCTGGCGACGGCAATATGGATGCGGGTAATATCCTAAAACCAGCCTTGGCCCGTGGCGAATTGCAACTGGTTGGGGCAACGACCCTCAATGAATACCGCATCATCGAAAAAGATGCCGCCTTGGAACGCCGGATGCAACCCGTTAAGGTCGATGAACCATCTGTAGCAGAAACACTGATTATCCTCAAAGGAATTCAGAAAAAATACGAAGACTACCACCATGTCAAGTATACCGATGAAGCCATTGAAGCAGCGGCTATCCTCTCCAACCGCTATATCCAAGATCGCTTCCTACCAGATAAGGCCATCGACCTCCTCGACGAAGCTGGTTCAAAAATGAACCTGACCTTGACCTTTGTCGATCCCCAGGAATTGGATCAACGCTTGATTGAAGCCGAGCGCCTCAAAACACAGGCAACCCGTGATGAGGACTTTGAAAAAGCAGCCTACTACCGGGATCAAATTGCCAAATACAAGGAGCTGCAAAAAACCGAAATCCATGACCAAGACATGCCCGTGATTACAGAAAAAATCATTGAGGCGATTATCGAGCAAAAAACCAACATCCCTGTTGGTGATCTCAAGGAAAAAGAGCAATCCCAACTGGTCAACCTTGCTGATGACCTCAAGGCTCATGTTATCGGACAGGATCCTGCCATCGATAAGATCGCCAAAGCCATCCGCCGCAATCGGGTTGGACTGGGTAGCCCCAACCGGCCAATTGGCAGCTTCCTCTTTGTCGGACCAACCGGTGTCGGTAAAACCGAACTGTCCAAACAGTTGGCACTAGAACTCTTTGGTTCCACAGATAGCATGATTCGCTTTGATATGAGTGAGTACATGGAAAAACACAGCGTTGCCAAATTAGTCGGAGCTCCTCCAGGCTATGTCGGTTACGATGAAGCCGGCCAACTCACCGAAAAAGTTCGTCGCAATCCTTACTCACTCATCCTCTTGGACGAGATCGAAAAAGCCCATCCAGATGTGATGCACATGTTCCTCCAGGTTCTCGACGATGGCCGTTTGACCGATGGTCAAGGACGAACTGTGAGCTTTAAGGATACCATTATCATCATGACCTCAAATGCCGGTACCGGTAAGGTAGAAGCTTCAGTCGGTTTTGGAGCTAGCCGTGAAGGACGCACCAACTCTGTCATGAACGAATTGGGCAACTTCTTTAGCCCAGAATTTATGAACCGCTTTGACGGTATCATCGAATTCCAGGCCCTCAGCAAAGAAAATCTGCTCCAGATTGTCGACTTGATGTTGCAAGATGTCCGGGACCGCCTCAGCAAAAATGGCATCCAACTCAGTGTAACCGATAAGGTTAAAGAAAAATTGGTAGACCTGGGCTATGATCCAAAAATGGGAGCCCGCCCAATTCGCCGGACCATCCAAGACCATATCGAAGATGCCATTACCGACTACTACCTTGAACATCCACAGGAGAAAAACTTAAAAGCCGTTATGCAGAATAGCCAGATTCTTATCAAATCTGCTCAAAAAGTGGAAAAGATAGAATCTTAAGATTGTTCTAAAGGTGGGAAATCAGCCCCACCTTTTTTTCAAATGATTCCTCCACTTCCTCGCTCCCCAATTTTTTTCTTTTAAAAAAGATGAATAGAAAGAAATCATGATATAATCCCGAGTTTATCACTTTATGTTATAATCAACCTAACTCAATCGCTTGATAGAACTGGATTTTTTTG
>NZ_JAOBSU010000089.1:0-7046 GCF_025447695.1 Streptococcus danieliae
CGTCTCTTAAACATTTCACATAATGAACGTTTGGAATTTTTAGGAGACGCTGTTCTACAGCTCTTGATTTCGGAATATTTATATGGCCATTTTCCGGAAAAACCTGAAGGAGAATTGTCCAAATTACGGTCGATGATGGTGCGGGAGGAAAGTCTTGCCGGTTTTTCCCGGGACTGTAAATTTGACCAATACATCCGCCTGGGGAAGGGGGAAGAAAAAAATGGCGGACGTAACCGCGAGACCATCCTGGGGGATCTGTTCGAAGCCTTTCTAGGGGCCCTGCTTTTGGATCAGGGTGTTGATGCTGTCCGATCCTTTATCACTATCCACATTATTCCCAAAATTGAAACAGGTCAGTTTGAGCGTGTGGTGGACTACAAAACACAATTGCAGGAGATTCTGCAGGCTGGTGGCGATGTCCAAATCCGCTACCAGGTATTGCAGGAGTCTGGACCAGCCCATGCCAAGGAATTTTTGGTGGGTGTTTTCTTAAATGACCAAAAGCTAACCCAGGGGACGGGACGCTCGAAAAAAATAGCGGAACAAGAGGCGGCCAAGAAGGCCATCGCTGAGAGGGAAGCAGATGTACTTAAAGGAAATTGAAATCCAGGGCTTTAAATCCTTTGCGGACAAGACCACGGTAACCTTTGATGAAGGCGTAACCGCGATTGTCGGTCCCAACGGCTCAGGGAAAAGTAATATTACAGAGAGTCTTCGGTGGGCCTTGGGGGAATCCAGTGTCAAAAGTCTGCGTGGGGGCAAGATGCCGGATGTCATTTTCGCGGGAACAGAGTCCCGGTCTCCTCTCAACTATGCCCGTGTGCGGGTGACCTTGGACAACCAGGACCAGTACTTGACCGGTCAAGGGGAGCAGGTTCAGATTGAACGGCAGATTTTTCGCAATGGGGATAGTGAGTATCGGATCGATGGCCGCAAGGTTCGGCTCAAGGATATCCATGAGTTGTTTATGGATACTGGTTTGGGGCGGGATTCCTTTTCGATAATCTCCCAGGGCAAGGTCGAGGAAATTTTTACCAGTAAGCCAGAGGAGCGTCGGGCGATTTTTGAAGAGGCTGCAGGTGTCTTGAAGTACAAGACCCGGCGGAAGGAGACTGAATCCAAGCTCAAACAAACCCAGGAAAACCTAGATCGTCTGGAAGATATTCTGTATGAGCTGGATTTGCAGCTCCCTCCCCTCAAAGAACAGGCGGAGGTGGCCTGCCGTTTTCAAACCTTAGATAGTCGGCGTTCTCAAGCTACTTTAGATTTAATCCTTGCGCAATTGGATCAAGGAAGGTTGGAGCTGGATCAAGTGGTTGCCGCTCTAAGTCAGGTTGAGGACCGGTTGAGTTCCTTTAAAGAGCGCCGTCGGGCCCTGGAGGAGGACTTACAGACTTGCCGGACCAAGAGTCAGGCAGTTGAAGCGGAGATGACCAAGAAGCAGGAAGATTTATTGGCCTTGACGTCCTTAGTGGCGGATTATCAAACCAAGCAAGCCTTGTTGCAGCAAGAAAGTCAGCAATCGGGTCAAGTGGAGACCGAGGGGCGTAAGCGTCTGGAGTTTTTGGGACAAGAAGAGGCCGAGCTGAGGGCAGCTCTGGAGCAGTTGGATGAGGAGTTGGCCTCAGAGAGGCAAAGCCTATCAGCCTTGCAGACTGAAGAGCAGGAGCTCCGCCAACGGCTGAGTCAGTCCGAGGATCCCGAGAGTCATTTGGAGAAATTACGGGAAGATTACTTGGAACTCTTGCGCCGGGAGGCGGACTTGAGTAACCAGGTGACCGCTTTGGAAACCCAGTTAGAGGCCCAGGTCTTGCGGGATTCTCAGAAAAGTCAAGAACGGCAAGAATTGAGCCAGCAACAAAAAGCGGCCCGGGAACAGCTGGCCCGTTTAAGTGGGGACTTAGAAGCTGTTGAAAAGGAGCTGGCTGCTGCCCTAGCGGACTATCAAGCGCGGGATCAAAAACTTCTGCAGCAGCGTCAGTCTTATCAGCAGCACCAAGAAGCCTATTTCAGTCAGCTGGAGACAGTTCGTAAGCTAGATGCACGTAGGGAAAGTCTGGAAAATATTCTAGCCAACCACTCCAATCTCTATGCGGGTGTGCGCAGCGTCTTGATGGCTCAAGATCGTCTGCCGGGAATCCGGGGAGTGGTGAGTGAGCATCTCAGCTTTGACCTTCGTTTCCAGCAGGCCTTGGATGTAGCCCTGGGCGCTAGCAGTCAACATTTGATTGTGGCAGACGAAGAGGCGGCCACCCAAGCCATTGCCTATCTCCAAAAACAGCGGGCGGGTCGGGCTACCTTCCTTCCTCTGACACGGATTCAGGCTCGGACGATTTCGGAGCAACAGGCAGCTACTCTGGCGCAAGCTCCAGGCTTTTTGGGAATGGCTGTTGATGTTATCGCCTACGATCCAGAACTGGCCGGCATCTATGGGAACCTCTTGGGAACCATTGCGATTTTTGAAACCATTGACCAGGCCCGGCAAGCCGCTCGGCAGCTCAACTATCGCCTGCGTTTGATTACCCTAGACGGGACTGAAATTCGGGCCGGTGGTGCCTATGCCGGCGGGAGCCAGCGCAATAATCAGAGCCTTTTGCTCAAGCCTGAGTTGGAGCAGGTTCAAGTGCAACTCCAGGCAGCCCAGGTGCAACTGGGTCAGCAGGAAGCAGCCTTGGCCGCAATTAAAAAAGAGGTAGATGCAGACCAAGAAGAGCTGGATCAGCTGAAAATAAAGGGCGAAGCTATTCGCCACAAGGAACAAGCCATCCGCCTCAATTGGGAACAAGCCCAAAGTGATACTGACCGCCTCCAGACCCTCTTAGACAAACAAGTCCAAAAAGAAGGCCTCGAGCAAACACCGCAATTACAAGAACAGGTGACCAGCTTGAAAGAAGATCTCCAGAAACTGGGACAAGACAAAATCAAGTTGGAACAAGACCTAGAGGCACTGCGTGAAAACAAGGATGCCCACCGCGACCAGGTCAAGGAATTGGAAGAGCAACTCCAACTCCTTCTGGTCGAGCAAACCAGCAAAAAAGGACAACTCACCCTCTTGCAAAGTCAGCAGGAAGCCAAAACAGCTCAGTTGACCAGTATCAACCAGGAGCAAGAAAACCTAAAGAGTCGCCTCCAGCAATTGGCATCTCTGGAAGAATTGCAAGGTCAGGCCGATACTTTGGAAAAAGCTCTTCAGGAAACCCAGACGCAAAAGGAGTCCAACCAACAGAGCTTGATCCGCCTACGCTTTGAAAAGGAAGACCTAGAAGCCCAGGTTGAAGAACTCAATGACCAACTAGACCAAGCTCGCTCTGAAAATGAAGGATTAATCCGTGAAGAAGCCCAACTGGATTCGCAACGCTCCAACCTAGAAACAGCCTTGCGCCGGGACTTGCAACGCCTAACCGATGATTATCAATTAACAGTTGAAGCAGCGCGTGAGCAGGCCCAGCCCGTTCAAGACCTGGACCAAGCACGCGCCGAAGTCAAAGACCTGGAGCAGGCCATCAAGGCCCTCGGCCCTGTCAATCTGGCAGCTTTAGAACAATATGAAGAAGTACAGAGCCGGCATGACTTCTTAATGGGTCAACGCCAGGATATCCTGGATGCTAAGAGTCTATTGATGGACACCATGGATGAGATGAACCAAGAAGTTCGCGAACGCTTCCAAACAACCTTTGAAGCTATTCGCCAGAGCTTCAAGGAAACCTTCAGTCAAATGTTCGGAGGCGGTCAAGCCGACCTCTTCTTAACTGATCCTGATCTCCTCGTCGCGGGTGTAGAGATTTCTGTTCAACCACCCGGTAAAAAAATCCAATCTTTGAATCTGATGAGTGGTGGCGAAAAGGCTTTGTCAGCCTTGGCTCTACTATTTGCCATTATTCGCGTCAAGACCATTCCCTTTGTGATTTTGGATGAGGTTGAGGCAGCCCTGGATGAAGCCAATGTCAAACGCTTTGGTGATTACCTCAAACGCTTTGACCAACGCTCCCAATTTATCGTCGTAACCCACCGCAAAGGAACCATGGCCGCCGCAGATAGCATGTATGGCGTGACCATGCAGGAATCAGGAGTCTCCAGCCTGGTTTCCGTCCGTCTTAAGGATATGGAATAAAGCAGTTAGTCAACCGAAAATTAAGAAGACGTAACCCCCTTCTCGTAGATGGTTGATGAGAAGGGGGTTGCCGTTTTTCTGAACATTGTAGCATGTTTTATTTGAAAAAAAAGAAACCATGGTATAGTTAGAGTAAGAAAAGAAAGCGTTATCAAATCAAAGCTTATAGGACGAAAAAACTCAGTGTATACAATACGAGTTTGGGATAAAAGTCTTCCCTTTCCTATTTTATACATAAGTTTTGAGTAGAAACTGACTGCTGATTGTAATCCTAAGGATTCCTTGAAAAAATTTGATGATGGAAAGTAATAGGTATTGTTCGGGATAATTTATGAAGAGCTTATAAAAAGTGGGTCTCTATCTGTGGAAGGGAGGAAAAGCTATTTGTGTTCAGATTGATATACCCAAAGGTGGAGTTACTTTGATAGTTTATATCTTTTTATAAAGGAGTAGTCTTATGCTGAAAACTAAGAAACTGGTCATAATGGTTATTGCATTTTTATCTGTAGCCTTCGTTCTCCCTGTTTCGGCTGTCTCTCATCGTGGAGGGGAGTGGACTTATGGAGCACACCATAATCCAAATAATTGGGGAGCTTTCTCAAATTATTATCATGGAGGCCAGCATCATTGGTCTTATGTAGGCAGTACAGCTCGGAATAATCAGAGAACTGCTTATGCGGGAGCTCATGCAACTTCGTATGCATTCATCAATACAAATGTTGGAGAGTATGTTGTCTTTGATGCAGGTTGGTAGAGATTGCCGTAAAACATTTCTGATTGCTATAATGAATTAGTTCATTTTTGGAGGCGGAATTATTTCTGCCCCCTATTTTGGAATTAGGAGGCAGATGATGAAGAAAGTTTTCATTGTTATATCGAATGTATTGCTTAGTTTATTCTTTGTTTGGGTTTTGACAATTTGGAGCGATACATATATATCCTATTGTTATCCAAATATTGCTGTATTTGACTCTAGTCCTGAGACTAATTTTCAACAAGTAGCAGAAGCTTTGGATAGGCTGGCGTATCAAACCGATAGTCTGATTGCAATTCAATCTCAAGATCCGAATTCAGAAGGGAAACCGGTTTTCTCCTATATGACTTTTGGAAGGGGAGAGCTGCCAAGTGAACTTTTGGAAAAGACTTATAAAGAGGGTGAAAATCTTAGTCTTGAGACGAATTACTTTATCTTTGAAGGTGACTTAGATCTTCAAAGATTGAAGAAGGAGTTAAGTCAGTTTGGATTAACCAATATGTATCTATCAAGCCCGTCTCAATTTTCTACACTAGTTTTAGCGGTCAGCAATGGTTTTCAATTAATTGGATTACTAATTTTCTTATTAACATTTGCTTCATTGACTCTTATCAGCCAGATTGGTTATTTGAAGACTTCAGGTATTCGGCTTATTTCAGGAGAGCGACGGTGGTCCATTTTTCTTAGACCGCTTGTGCAAGATTTAAAATCGATAGGAGTCGGTTTAGCTGTTGGAGGAATCCTTACTTTTATTTTGAAATTTGTGTTCTCGCTTCCGTCTATATCCCTTATGACAATTGTGGTGGGGTTAATCGTTTATAATCTACTTTTACTATTGATTGATCTGTTCTTTGCTCAGTTATTTGCAGTTGGTGTTAAGAAGGTCCATTTGATGCAAATGATTAAGGGGGAAATTCCTGTTAGAGGTGTTATTAGTCTTATTTTAATGGGACAGTTATTAGCTATTATAATCATTTCGGTGGGAATGGGAAGTGGTTTGAATTATTCAAAAGCCTGGGAACAACAAAAACAAGGGCAGGAGGCATGGATTCAGGAGAAGGACCTTATTTCCCTCTCTATTAGCCGTGAGGGTATAGATGTGGGGGGGAATAATGAGGATATGCAAAGGAAACAGGAGATTTGGTATCAGTTAGTATCTCAGGCTGTATCAGAGCAGAAAGCTTTGTTAGCGAGACACCAATTGGTTGATCGTGTGATGCAAAATGGAATCAATTCCTCTAAAAATTTATCCCTATCTACAGACTGGCAGGATTATGGTCCTTCTGGTAATGTCCTTTTTGTCACACCACAATATTTGAAACATCAAAATATTTCTGTAGATGTAGCGATTGATGAGAAACTACAGCATTTAGATACAGGGGAGTTTGTCTTATTGTTACCTGACTTCCTTCGCTCGGAAGAGGAACACTATAAATTTGTTTTTGAGGAAGATGTGACAAATCGTATGGCCAGTAAAGATAGCCGTCAAGAGATGGAAGCGACAGTGGGTTATTTAGAATCGGGTAAGGACCGATTTGTTTACAATAGCACCCCGATTTCCTACCAGCAGTTTCTAAAAGATCCAATTATTGTTGTAGTGACACCAGAATCGACAGGAGAGCAATCAGTCCTGTTTTGGTCGGATGCTATACAGAATTATGTATTTTTTAATCAGTTATCAGATATTCAAGAGTTACTTGAGAAGCAAGGAATCAAAAACTGGGTTGGGGAATTACAACCCGCTTCTCAAATCTATATTCAGTTGTTAGAGAATGTTCAGCGGGAACGTTGGATTATGTTCATAGGAGTTGTATTTGGAGTAGCCACATCTATCTTACTGTTTAGTAGCATGAATAGGCTTTATTTCGAAGAATTTAGACGGAGAATTTTTATTAAACGAATTTCAGGTCTAGGCTTCTTAGAAATTCATCGCAACTATCTTTTCGTTCAAATAGCCGTCTTTTTATTGGGATTTGTAGCTAGTCTGTTTCTGGAAGTAGAGCTACTGGTTGCCTTGTTGGCCTTATTATTTTTTACCATTCTTTCCATTTTACAGCTACAGAATCAAGTTAGAAAAGAAAATGAAATGAGTACGCTTGTTTTAACCCAAATTATTCATAGATAACTAAAAAAACTTCCAGAATCCCTGATAGATCAAGGTTTCTAGAAGTTTTTGATTTT
>NZ_JAOBSU010000008.1:0-25052 GCF_025447695.1 Streptococcus danieliae
ACCCTTATTAAAAAGCTAAATAATAAAAGCCTAAAACTGTCAGTTTTCAGGGATTCCACACAACTTGACAAAGAGCCAAAAAAACTGTGTGGCCGCGGCCACACAGTTTTTTACTGGAAAAAGAGTGAGATGGTCATAGCTAAGTACATAAAGATCATCAGGAGGAAGGATAGGCGCCAGTAGTATTTGAAGAATTTCGGGTAATAGAAGGCGCGGTAGCGGATGAGGAAGTAGCAGATGAGCAGTAAGCCAAGGACTCCCAGGGCGAGGCCCAGTTCGGGTAAAAAATTATGGTAAAAGGCTTGGCTGGAGACCCAGTAAAAGGCAACAGCAAACAGGGGCCCCATTAAGTCCATAGCCCGTAATCCGATCATGTGAATTGGGAGTAGACGGGTTAGAAATAGACTGATGATGGGGATTCCAGCCAGCAGGGCTAAAGCAAGTATTTGTAAAAAAAGCATATAAGTCTACTCCTCAGGTCATTTCCTCCATTTTAACATGGAAAGTCTTTTTTGGGCAAAAAATTAAAAAAGAACTGAACTTTTCTCTTGCTTTTTTTCCAAAAAGCTGTATACTAAGAAGGTATGCGATTCGCATACTTGTGGGAGGTAAAAAACTGATCTTACCGCCAAAACCACAAAGGAGGATTTAAAAAATGGCTAAAAAAGTCGAAAATATTGTTAAATTGCAAATCCCTGCCGGTAAAGCAACGCCAGCTCCACCAGTTGGTCCAGCGCTTGGTCAAGCAGGTATCAACATCATGGGATTCACCAAAGAGTTTAACGCTCGTACAGCAGATCAAGCTGGTATGATTATCCCTGTTGTTATCTCTGTTTATGAAGATAAATCATTTACATTCGTAACAAAAACACCTCCAGCTGCTGTTCTTCTTAAGAAAGCTGCAGGAGTTGAAAAAGGTTCTGGTACTCCAAACACTGAAAAAGTAGCAACTGTTACACGTGCACAAGTACAAGAAATCGCTGAAACTAAAATGCCAGATTTGAACGCAGCGTCTGTTGAAGCAGCAATGCGTATGATTGAAGGTACTGCTCGTTCTATGGGATTCACTGTTGTTGACTAATCAATAACGCCCAAAACCCGCAAGACTTCATCAGTTCGATGAGTGACGTGGGAGATGAAAATCGATTGAACCACTAAACAAGGAGAATAGAAAATGGCTAAAAAAAGCAAACAACTACGTGCTGCTCTTGAAAAAATCGACAGCACAAAAGCATACAGCGTAGAAGAAGCTGTAGCGCTTGCGAAAGAAACAAACTTTGCAAAATTTGATGCAACTGTAGAAGTTGCTTACAACTTGAACATCGATGTTAAAAAAGCGGATCAACAAATCCGTGGTGCGATGGTTCTTCCAAACGGTACTGGTAAAACACAACGTGTCTTGGTATTTGCGCGTGGAGCAAAAGCTGAAGAAGCAAAAGCTGCTGGTGCTGACTTTGTTGGTGAAGAAGACCTTGTTGAAAAAATCAACGGTGGTTGGTTAGATTTCGACGTGGTTGTTGCAACACCTGACATGATGGCTCTTGTTGGACGTCTTGGACGTGTTCTTGGACCACGTAACTTGATGCCAAACCCTAAAACTGGTACTGTAACAATGGATGTTGCAAAAGCAGTTGAAGAGTCTAAAGGTGGAAAAATCACTTACCGTGCAGACCGCGCTGGTAACGTTCAAGCAATCATCGGTAAAGTATCCTTTGATGCTGATAAATTGGTTGAAAACTTCAAAGCTTTCCATGACGTAGTGGTTAAAGCGAAACCAGCTACAGCTAAAGGTACTTACATGACAAACGTAACCATCACAACTACACAAGGTGTTGGTATCAAAGTAGACCCATCTTCTTTCTAAGAAGGGGATAAAAAGAGGCTAGAAGGAAAGTTCTAGTCTCTTTTTTGGTATAATGATGAGAGGATCGAGAAAGGTGGATCTATATGAAGAAAATTTTAGTAGTAGATGATGAAAAACCCATCTCCGATATTATAAAATTTAACATGACCAAGGAAGGCTATGAGGTTGTGACAGCCTTTGATGGCCAAGCAGCCTTAGACGTTTTTGAAGCGGAACAGCCGGATATCGTGATTTTGGATTTGATGTTGCCGGAGATTGATGGTTTGGAAGTGGCCAAGACCATTCGCCGGACCAGCAATATTCCGATTATCATGCTATCGGCAAAAGATTCCGAGTTTGATAAGGTGATTGGTCTCGAAATTGGAGCAGACGACTATGTGACCAAGCCTTTTTCCAATCGTGAATTGCTGGCTCGGGTCAAGGCGGTTCTACGCCGGACCGAGTTGATTGCCGATGCCCAGGAAGAAGAGGCTGGCAAGCCCAGTGAATTGGTGATTCGTGATTTACGGATTTTCCCAGAAGCCTTTGTGGCGCATAAGCGGGACCAGGAATTGGAACTAACCCACCGTGAATTTGAATTGCTCTTACATCTAGCTTCTCATGTGGGGCAGGTTATGACCCGGGAACACCTCTTGGAGACGGTCTGGGGTTATGACTATTTTGGGGATGTTCGAACTGTCGATGTAACCATCCGCCGCCTGCGGGAGAAGATAGAAGATAACCCAAGTCGTCCGGAATACATTCTCACGCGCCGTGGTGTCGGCTACTATATCCGCCATGATCATTAAGATTCGTGATTTTCTCTTTACCAGCGATATTATTTTTGGCCTAATTGTCGTTTCTTTTATCATTGTTGTGGCGCTTTTGGCTTATGAAAATCGAAAAGATAACCAAAAAATTCGCAAATTAAATGAGAAAATAGAAGAACTGATTTCCGGTCAGTATAATCGCTTGGAGCTGGATTCGCAAAGTCCAGATATTCGAGAGCTCATCACATCCGTCAATGATTTGTCGGATGTGATTCGTCTGACCCAGGAAAATCTGGAGCAGGAGACAACTCGCTTGTCCAGTGTCCTATCTTATATGACGGATGGGGTTCTAGCGACCAACCGGCGAGGTGATATTACTCTGATTAATGATATGGCCTGCCGGATGTTGGGGGTCAGCGAAGAAGCTGCCCTGGGCCAACCGATTTTGCAACTATTAAAGATTGAGGATCGCTATGACCTGCGCCAACTGATTGTGGAAACACCAGTGGATACCATTGATAGCCAGGATGCTAATGGTGAGTATCTAAGTCTCAGGGTTCGTTTTGCCCTAGTGAGACGAGAAAGTGGCTTTGTTTCGGGCTTGGTTGCAGTCTTGCACGATACGACAGAGCAGGAGAAGGAAGAACGGGAGCGCCGTTTGTTTGTTTCCAATGTCAGCCACGAATTGCGGACCCCCTTGACTAGTGTTAAATCCTATTTGGAAGCTTTGGAAGATGGGGCTCTGACTGAACCGGTGGCACCTGATTTTATCCATGTATCCCTAACTGAAACCAACCGGATGATGCGGATGATCACCGATCTTTTGAGCTTGTCGCGAATTGATAACGAGGCCAGTGATTTGGAAGTCGAGTTGATTAACTTCACGGCTTTTATGACCCACATCCTGAATCGGTTTGATAAAATCCGTAGTCAAGAGGAAAGCAAACACTATGAGATTGTGCGGCAATACCCCATTTCTCCAATTTGGATTGAGATTGATACGGATAAGATGAATCAGGTTTTGGACAATATTCTCAACAATGCCATCAAGTACTCACCAGATGGTGGTAAAATTACCGTCTCCATGCAGACCACCGATTCCCAATTGATTATTGTGATTGCAGACCAGGGCTTGGGGATCCCCCAGAAAGACCTGCCTAAAATTTTCGACCGTTTTTACCGAGTGGACAAGGCGCGTAGCCGGGCTCAGGGGGGAACCGGTCTCGGTCTTGCTATTGCCAAAGAAATTGTCAAACAGCACCAGGGCTTTATCTGGGCCAAGAGTGAGTATGGCAAGGGATCTAGTTTTACCATTGTTTTACCATATGAAAAATCCCTCTCCGAAACAGGAGATTGGGAGGACCAAACAGGAACGGATGTAGAAAGTGACGGATAAAGGATTTCAGTATAGTATTTTAGCCTCGGGATCGAGTGGCAATTCATTTTATGTAGAAAGTGAAAAGAAGCGAATTTTAGTCGATGCGGGCTTATCTGGTAAAAAAATCGAAAGTCTCTTAGCCGAAATCGACCGTAGTGCCAAGGATCTAGATGCGATTTTTGTTACCCATGAACACAAGGACCATATCCACGGAGTTGGGGTTTTGGCCCGAAAATATAATCTGGACATTTATGCCAACCAAGAGACCTGGGATGCCATGGAAGGCCACCTCGGAAAAATTAGGACCGACCAGAAACATGTTTTTGAAATGGGTAAAACCCTGACCTTTGGAGATTTGGACATTGAAAGTTACGGGGTCAGCCATGATGCGGCGGCTCCGCAATTTTACCGGTTTATGAAGGACCAGAAAAGCTTTGTCATGTTGACAGATACTGGCTATGTCAGTGACCGTCTAGCAGGAGTGATTGAAAATGCCGATGCTTACCTGATTGAAAGCAACCATGACATTGAAATTCTCCGCAGTGGTCGCTATCCCTGGTCCTTGAAACAACGGATTTTGTCCGACAAGGGGCATTTGTCCAATGAGGATGGAGCAGAAACCATGATTCGTACCCTGGGCAACCAGACCAAGAAAATCTATCTAGGCCATCTCAGTAAGGAAAATAACATTAAAGAGTTGGCCCACATGACCATGGTCAACAATCTGGCCCAAGCTGATTTGGCTGTCGGACACGATTTCCAGGTCTTGGATACTTCGCCTGATCAGGCCAGTCCCTTGACTTGGATTTAAGTGCTTTGTAGACTAACTAGAAAAAAGAGGAGAAGCAATGCGTTTTGAAGAGATTTTGCCTGGCTTACGGGCTAAGAAAAAATATGTGCGTCAGGGATGGGGCGGTGCAGAGAATTTTGTCCAACTGTTTGATCACTTGGAAGTCAATGGCCAAATGCTAGAGGTGACGCCCTACTTCCTGATCCATGTGTCTGGTCAAGGGGAGGGCTATTCCATGTGGAGCCCAACTCCCTGTGATGTCTTGGCTGAGGATTGGGTAGAAGTGGATGCCTAGGAAGGTCTTGATTACAGGCGTCTCCTCGGGGATTGGTTTAGCCCAAGCTCGGGCTTTTTTGGAGCTGGGTGATCAGGTCTATGGCCTTGATCAAAAGCCAGCTCCAGATTTGCCGGGGGATTTCCACTTTCTCCAGGTGGATCTGACACAAGATCTGGAAGCCGTCTTTTCCTGGGTTGACCAGGTGGATGTGCTGCTGCTAACAGCTGGGATTCTTGATGCCTATACCCCACTGTTAGAGATGTCGCGAGAGTTGTGGGACCGGGTCTATGAAACCAATGTCCGCGTACCGATGGAAATGAGTCGTTTTTATTTGAACAAAATGGTATCGGTAGGAGCAGGGGTCATTATCACCATGTGTTCCATTGCGAGTCATATAGCTGGGGGCGGAGGAGCTGCTTATACCAGCTCTAAACATGCATTGCTGGGACTGACCAAGCAGATGGCTCTTGATTATGCAGGAAGTGGCGTTCAGATTTTTGGGATTGCTCCAGGGGCTGTCCAGACTGGAATGACCCAGGCCGACTTTGAACCTGGAGGTTTGGCGGAGTGGGTGGCCCAGGAGACCCCGATCCAGCGTTGGACTCAGCCAGAGGAAGTGGCCGATCTGACCGTTTTTTTGGCTAGTGGTAAGATGGCCTCCATGCAAGGAGCGATTGTGACCATTGATGGTGGTTGGACTCTGAAATAAGAAGAAAATAGCTGTTTTGGGAGTGGGATAGAGAAGGAGTACTTCTGTTCCACTCCCTTTTTTCTATTTAGGGGAAAAGTGCTATAATAGGGGATGAGTATGACAAGAAATAGAGGAATGAATATGTCGAATTATGCCATTATTTTAGCAGCTGGAAAAGGCACGCGGATGAAATCGGACTTGCCCAAAGTCCTTCATAAGGTTTCGGGAATTTCCATGTTGGAGCATGTTTTCCGCAGTGTGTCGGCCTTGAATCCAGCTCAGACGGTGACGATTGTCGGTCATCAGTCTGAAATGGTGGAGGAAGTTCTAGCAGGTCAGACCAACTTTGCCTTGCAAAAGGAGCAATTGGGAACTGGTCATGCTGTACGAATGGCTGAGGAAGTCTTGGGAAATTTAGAGGGACAGACCCTGGTTATTGCCGGAGATACCCCGCTGATTACCGGTGAGAGCCTCAAGTCGCTGGTGGACTTCCATATCAACCATAAGAATGTGGCGACAATCCTGACGGCAGAAGCGGATAATCCCTTTGGTTATGGGCGTGTGGTCCGGAATGCAGATGGTGAGGTGCTGAAGATTGTTGAGCAGAAGGATGCCAGCGATTTTGAGCAACAGATTAAGGAAATCAACACCGGAACCTATGTCTTTGATAACCGCCGCCTCTTTGAAGCCCTCAAGGAGATCACAACCGACAATGCCCAAGGGGAATATTACCTGACTGATGTCATCGGCATTTTCCGCCAGGCTGGCGAGAAGGTTGGGGCTTATATGCTGCGGAATTTTGAGGAAAGTTTAGGGGTCAATGACCGTTATGCCTTGTCCATTGCTGAAAATGTGATGCGCAATCGCATCAACAAGGGACATATGCTAAATGGTGTCACCTTCCAGAATCCAGCAACAACCAGCATCGATATTGATGTTGAAATCGCGGGTGACGTTGAACTAGAGGGGCAAGTGACCCTGCGTGGGAAAACCAAGCTGGAAACTGGAGTTTATGTCAGTGCCGGTTCCTACCTGCAAGACAGTCATATCGGTGCCAACAGTCGGATTACCCATTCCATGATTGAGGAATCAACCATTGGCCAGAATGTGACTGTTGGTCCTTATGCCCACATTCGGCCAGACTCCAGTTTGGCTGATGAGGTCCATGTAGGGAACTTTGTTGAGGTTAAGGGATCTAGTCTGGGGGCTGGGACCAAGGCTGGCCATTTAACCTATATCGGCAATAGTGAGGTTGGTCAAAATGTCAATTTTGGCGCGGGAACCATCACTGTCAACTATGATGGGCAGGCTAAATATGGTACAACCATTGGAGATGGGGTCTTTATTGGTTCCAATTCAACCCTAGTGGCTCCATTGACGATCGGCGATCATGCCCTATTGGCGGCAGGATCAACGATTATCAGTGACGTACCGGAGGATGGCTTGGCCCTTGGCCGGTCTCGGCAGGTCAACAAGGATGGTTATGCGGTGCGTTTCCCACACCATCCAGCCCGGAAGGAGAACTAATTTCTTGTATTTTGACGAGAAAAATGATGTTGAGGGAGGGGTATAAGATGAATTTTGAAGAAAAAACCTTGAGTCGTCGGGAAATTTTTCAGGGCCGTGTCTTTCAGGTAGCGGTCGATGAAGTTGAGCTACCGGATGGCAAGGGTGTCTCCACACGGGAGTTGGTCTTCCATAATGGGGCTGTTTGTGTGTTACCGCTTACTGAGGAGAACAAGATTCTCTTGGTCAAGCAATTCCGTAAAGCGATTGAGGCTACCAGTCTGGAGATTCCAGCCGGAAAATTGGAAGTTGGGGAAAATACCGATCCCAAAGCGGCAGCCCTACGGGAATTGGAAGAAGAAATTGGCTATAGGGCCGATTTGGAGCTGCTGTATGATTTTTACACAGCCATCGGTTTTTGTAATGAAAAAGTGAAGCTCTATCTGGCTCGGAATTTAGAAAAGGTTGCCAATCCCCGCCCCCAGGATGCGGATGAAACCTTGGCCCTCTATGAGCTGGATTTGGACCAGGCTCTCGCTGCTATTGAGGCAGGTGAGATTTGCGATGCCAAAACGATTATGGCGATTCAGTACTGGCAATTGCTGGAATCGGGGACAGTCTCATGACAAAGCGACCGTCCTTTGACTCGGATAGCTATGAGGAAACAGAAGCACTAGATTTGGATCTGTTACATAAGATTGACCGCCTGGAGGTTGAGCCGGAAGTCCGGAAAAGCCGTCAGGTGGAGAATCAAAAACGGGCGCGTTTCCAACACACCCTGAATAAGATTCTTTTCTGGTTGCTCTTGTTGTTGATAATCCTGCTGATTTTTGTGTTTGTATTGTAGGAAAGTGAGAGAATGAAGATTGGAATTATTGCGGCGATGCCGCAGGAATTGGCTAGCCTTTTGGAGCAGTTGGAAAATGCTCAGAAACATTTGCGGCTGCGCCAAGTGTACCATACCGGTCATATCGGTCGCCACGAGGTTGTCTTGGTGGAAAGTGGAATCGGGAAGGTCATGTCAGCCATGACTGTTGCGATTTTAGCCCAAGAGTTTAAGGTTGATGCGGTCATCAACACGGGTTCAGCTGGGGCGGTGGCAACTGGTCTCAAGGTGGGCGATGTAGTGGTTGCGGACCGTTTAGCCTACCACGATGTGGATGTGACAGCCTTTGGCTATGCCTATGGCCAGATGGCACAACAGCCACTCTTCTTTGAAACCAGCAAGTATTTTCAAAGTGTTTTCAAAGAGGTTTTGGAGGAGCAGGGCTTTGCGTCGCACCTGGGTCTGATTGCTACAGGGGATTCCTTTATTGCTTCAGCTGACCGTTTGCAGCAAATCAAGGCTCACTTCCCTGATGTACTGGCTGTTGAAATGGAGGGGGCTGCCATTGCCCAGGCTGCCCATGCTATTAACCTGCCCGTTATGGTGGTACGGGCTATGAGTGATACTGCTGAGCAGGATGCGGCTCTTTCCTTTGATGAATTTATCGTGGAAGCTGGCCGGAAATCAGCCCAGGTCCTTATCGCCTTTTTGCAGAAATTAGTTTAGGAAGTCTCTAGGGTAGCTGAAGTCGTATAAAAGACTATAAATTGATAAAAGAGATGAGGCTGGGGCAAAAGTCTAGCCTCATTGACTTTGTATAACAAAATACCTTTGACGCAGTAGCTGATTGGGTCTAACAGCATTGTATGCTGTTAGAGAGTACCAAATCTTGTTTGCGAAGCAAACTTCAATCGTTCGCTTTTCAAGCTCGAAAGAGGATATAATCAGCCTTGCGGGGGTGGGAGTAAAAAGATCCAGTGGATCTTTTTAGCATGAGCCTGAAATTAAGAAAGCGAATAAACTAAATTTTTCAAATTTAGTTCTGTCCCACTCCCCTCTTTTTTGAAGAATAGGGAAAGTATGAGTATATTAGAAGTTAAGCGTTTGAGTCATGGTTTCGGAGATCGGGCCATTTTTGAGGATGTTTCCTTTCGTCTGTTAAAGGGGGAACATATTGGTTTGGTGGGTGCCAATGGTGAAGGCAAGTCCACCTTTATGAGTATTGTGACTGGGCAATTGCAGCCGGATGAGGGCCAAATAAGCTGGTCCAAGTATGTCAAGGCGGGCTATCTGGACCAACATGCCGTTTTGGAGGCTGGTATGACCGTGCGCGATGTTTTGCGAACTGCCTTCGATGATTTGTTTAAAACCGAGGCGCGGATTCAAGAGATCTACATGGAGATGGCGGAGGCCACGGACTATGAGGCCTTGATGGAAGAGGTTGGCGAGTTGCAGGATCGTTTGGATAGCCGCGATTTCTATAGCCTTGATGCCAAGATTGATGAAGTGGCGCGTGCCCTTGGGGTCAGCGATTTTGGGATGGAGTCGGATGTGACTGAGCTTAGTGGGGGCCAGCGGACCAAGGTGCTCTTGGCCAAGCTACTGCTGGAGAAGCCAGACATACTCCTCTTGGATGAACCTACCAACTACCTGGACGCTGAGCACATCGATTGGCTCAAACGTTATCTCTTAGAGTATGAAAATGCCTTTATTTTAATTTCTCATGATATTCCCTTCCTTAATGACGTGATTAATTTGGTTTATCATGTTGAAAATCAAGATTTAGTGCGCTACAGCGGGAATTATGAGCAGTTCCAGGAAGTCTATGCCATGAAGAAGGCTCAATTGGAAGCAGCCTATGAACGCCAGCAGAAGGAGATTGCCGACCTCAAAGACTTTGTCAACCGCAACAAGGCCCGGGTAGCGACTCGCAACATGGCCATGAGCCGGCAGAAGAAGCTGGATAAGATGGACCTAATTGAACTCCAAGCGGAGAAGCCTAAACCCCAGTTTGACTTCAAGGTGGCACGGACACCGGGACGTTTTATTATCCAAGCCCAAGGTCTGGAAATTGGCTATGACCGCAAACTGGCCGGACCGCTGGATCTGACCTTTGAACGCAACCAGAAAATTGCCATTGTTGGGGCCAACGGAATCGGGAAAACAACCCTCCTCAAAAGTCTTCTAGGTGTCATTCCTGCTTTGGGAGGTCAGGTTGAAGAAGGAGAGTTCCTAGAACTGGGTTATTTTGAACAAGAAGTCCCTGGAGGCAACCGCCAAACACCTCTGGAAGCTGTCTGGGATGCCTTTCCAGCCCTCAACCAGGCCGAGGTCCGCGCAGCCCTAGCCCGCTGTGGCCTGACAACCAAGCACATTGAAAGTCAAATTCAAGTGCTGAGCGGAGGTGAGCAGGCCAAGGTCCGCCTCTGCCTCCTCATGAACCGCGAAACCAACGTCCTCGTCCTGGACGAGCCGACCAACCACCTGGATGTGGATGCCAAAGAGGAACTCAAACGGGCCCTCCAAGCCTACAAGGGCAGCATCCTCATGGTCTGTCACGAACCAGACTTCTACCAGGGTTGGGTGGATCAAGTTTGGGACTTCAATGAATTGATTTAGGAGTGATGATGACAGACAAACTTATCCAAGATATCCTGAAATTCCGCGATGACCGAGGCTGGGGCCAAGCCCACAGCCCCCGTAACCTGGCCAGCTCGATCATCATCGAAGCCGCCGAGCTTCTAGAAAACTACCAATGGGGCGAAGAGTTTGCGGATCCCGTCAACGTCCAAGAAGAAATCGCCGATGTCCTCATCTATACCTTACTCCTGACTGACCGCCTGGGCTTGGATGTAGAAACCATCGTCCAAGACAAACTCAAGAAAAACGCCTTGAAATATCCAGTGCCGTCAGAGAAGTTGAAATAAAGACTGAAAACCCAATCGAAAGCTCTGAAGATAGGAGCCTGATTGAGTTTTTAAGTCTTTTGCAGGAATAAAACTATCGGGGTAAGGGACGACTAGGGTCATTATCCTTCCGCAAATACCCTAACTATCCTTCCGTTAAGAACCCTATCCTTCCGAACTCTGCTATAATGGTTTTAGGAAATGAATAATTTTTTAGAAGGTGAGGTGTTTTATGTATATCTCCGTTAAGAGGGCAGCTGATTCTTGGGGAATTTCTGATCGTCGTGTGCGTGATTTGTGTAGCCAGGGGAAGGTGGAGGGCGCTGTTCGTGAAGGACGTTCGTGGAAGATTCCGCAAGATACGCCTAAACCGGTTGATGGTCGCTATAAAAAGGCGGAGAGTCTGGTGGTTTTAATTGACCAAAAGATGACTAAACTTGCCTCCCTTCGCCCCTTAACCCAAGGAGAGGTTGAGCGCCTAAATGAGGAGTTTATGGTGGAGTTTACCTATAACTCCAATGCGATTGAGGGGAACACTCTGACGCTTCGTGAGACGGATTTGGTCCTACGTGGCTTGACCATTGATCAGAAACCTCTAAAGGATCATCTCGAAGCAATTGGACACAAGGAGGCTTTTGAATACGTGCAAACCTTGGTGGCAGCAGGAACTCTATTGACGGAACAGGTTGTAAAAGATATTCATTATTTGGTTCTATCGGATAAAAAGGATGATCGAGGTGTTTATCGCAAGGTACCTGTTCGTATCGTAGGGGCTGCCAACGAACCTGCTCAACCCTTTATGATTCGCCCCTTGATGGAGCAATTGTTGAAAGACTATGAAGATAGCCAGGAGAACATGGTGACTAAAATGGCTCGTTTTCATATTCTTTTTGAAAGTATCCATCCTTTTATTGATGGTAATGGGCGTACAGGGCGCCTTTTGGTGAATTTAGAGTTGATGAAGGCGGGTTACCCTCCCATTGATATTAAATTTTCAGATCGCTTGACCTACTACCGAGCTTTCGAGGACTATCATACCAAAGGAAGTTTATCAGCGATGGAGGACTTGTTTGCTTACTATTTAAATGAGAGATTGGATATGTATTTGTCAATCCTTTCTTTTGAGGATGTAGACAAAGATTAGTATGAAGCATAAACAAGCCGTCGTAGAAAGCTTGTGAGCTGAAAACTAAGACTTGTCACCAGTGGGAGGTATTCCCTTTGCTTAAGAAAGTTGAACGTTTGATTTCGGAAATTAACCGAATTCATCAAGAATATTCCATGGATTATTTTGAAACAGGTAAGGTTCAAAAGGTGAATTTAAAACATACTTTTGCTAAGGTTCCGACGCAGGCTATTTTGGACTATCGGCTAAATTTACACGAGTCTATTAATGACTATTTGATGAAGGCCAACCTTCAGGATATTGCTTACGTTTATCGTGTGAAAACATCTGAAAGTATTTTGGATAAAATTGATCGTTTTTCTGAAAGAATAGAAGGCTATCCTGTCAATTCCATCCTAAATGATATTTTTGGAGCACGGGTGATTTTACAGTCAGAAGAACTGACGCAAGTGATGGAGCAGTTGGATGCTTGGAAGGAAGGATTTGGTTTAAAAAATTGGTATCTCCGCGATAAGGACGGCTATCTTGGTGTCTATGTTTACTTTACAAACAAAAGTAATTTTTGCTATCCTTGGGAGCTCCAAATCTGGGATGCCAAAGATGTGGATGGTAATATTCAGAGTCATAGCCTTTATAAACGGAATTTCGTCAAGCATCAGTCCTAGTACAAAAAAGGCCAGCCTCTTTTGCTAAGAAGGCTGGTCTTTTTGCGCTTTCAAACTTAAGGAAGTGATTTCCCAGCGGCCAGGTAAATTTCATACCATTCTTTGCGGCTAAGGGTGATGGTGGTGGCTTGGGCAGCTTCTAAAATGCGTTGGGGCTGGGTGGTGCCAATGATGGCTTGCATTTTAGCAGGGTAGCGGAAGACCCAGGCGATGGCAATGGCTGCAGGAGTGGTCTGGTAGTTTTGCGCTAGGCGGGTGAGGACCTGGTTGAGTTTTTCAAATTGGGGGTTTCCCAAGAAGACTCCTTGGAAATAGCCGTATTGGAGAACTGACCAGGCTTGGATGACCATGTCTTTTGCACGGGCGTATTCAAAGATACCGGTTGGACCAGAGCTGGCGATGGCTTCTTCCATGTTCGCATGAAAACCTGTGTCAAATTCTGGTGTGAAGGCAGCACTGAGTTGGAGTTGGTTGATGGCGAGTGGTTGGGAAACCGCTGTTTTGAGGAGTTCAATCATCATGGGATTTTGATTGGAGACTCCAAAGTTACGGACTTTGCCTGTTTTTTCTAAGTGGTTGAAGGCTTCGGCGACTTCTTCTGGCTCCATCAGAGCGTCTGGTCTATGAAGAAGTAGGCTATCTAGCTGCTGGATGTGGAGGCGTTTGAGGATGGCGTCGACGGACTTGAGAATATGCTCCTTGGAGAAATCAAAGTAGGTAAATTCCTCGATGCGGATGCCACATTTGGATTGGATCCACATCTGATCGCGCAGGTCGGGTCTATTTTTGAGGACTTGTCCGAGTATCTCTTCGGAGCATCCGCCTCCGTAGATGTCTGCAAGGTCAAAGGTGTTGATGCCTGCTGCTAAGGCGGTTTCGACTAATTCCTCAACCTCTCGAGGAGAGAGGCTTTTGATCCGCATCAGGCCTAGGACGATACTGGATAGTTTGGTGTTTTCTGAGTTGAGTTCAATCGTTTTCATGTGGGTGATCCTTTCGAGATAAAGTAGTTTTAAAAAACCTCAGGCGGATTGCGTCTGAGGTTGAGGGGCTCATTCGGATTGAATGGTGATTTTTTGGATGGTGATGGCTTCCTTGGGTTTATCTTTGTCGTCTGTTTCCGTGGCAGCGATTTTGTCGACAACCTCCATGCCTTGGGTGACCTGTCCGAAGACGGTGTAAGAGCCGTCGAGGCTAGGGTTGCCTCCTTTTTGATAGGCTTGGATGATTTTGGGATGGTAGGTGTTGGGATCCAAGCGGCTGGAGATATCTTGGGTGTTTTGGTTGATGAAGAATTGGCTGCCATTGGTGTCGGGGCCGGCATTGGCCATGGAGACAGCGCCTCGGATATTGTAGAGGTAGGGGCTGATTTCGTTCTTAAAGCCGGTGCCCGGATCCTTTTCGTTGTCTTTACCAGCCCAGATGGATTCACCGCCGCTCCCGTCACCCTTGGGGTCTCCGGTTTGGATCATAAAATCCTTGATGACCCGGTGGAAGCTGAGACCGTTGTAATAACCCTCCTTGGCATGGGTCAAGAAGTTCTCAACAGCCAAGGGCGCGTATTCTGGGAAAAGTTTGAGGGTGATGTCTCCCCGGCTGGTTTTGAGGGTCACGACCGGCTCCTGTTTACTGGCTTTGGTCGTCAACTGGGGAAAGTCGGCCTCTGGATTTTTGAGGACTTCTTGGAGCTGGGCGTTTAAACTTAATTCTTGTTTGGGTTGGTTTTGATAGATGATGAGCGCTAGGGTCGCTGCACTGGCCAGTAGGCCTGCAATGAGTAGTTTTTTCATAGTTGATTTCCTTTCGTGTTCTGTGCTCATTATAACGAATGGAGGAGGGACTTTCAAGCTTTTTACGGAGATCCGTGGTATACTAGGGATAGACGGAGGAGTACAGGATGAGTGACTCTTTCAGTCAAATAATGGCCTATATAACGGCTCTGGAAAGCCCCAGTTGGTTGAGTGTCAGGAGAGTAGGGGAATCGTTTCCGACTTGTGGATTCTTAAGAAGGATGGTCAGCTAAAGTCTGTGTTTCAAGACCAGGTCAAGGTGGCTGAGTTGAGTCCTGAGTTGGATTTGGGAATTCCGTCCTTTTTAATGGAGTCTTCTGACTTGGATGCAACCTACCCATTCATGCTCGATCGGGGCGTTTTAGTTATGCCTATTGTTGACTTAGATCTCATGCGGGTCTTTAATTTTTCCGATTTAGAAGAAAACTATTTTGCAATTCGTGAGGTGAAAAAATGATTAAAAGAATGGAAGTGTATTTGGTGACGGATGGCAATGGTCAAGAGGCTGTTGAATTTTACAAGGGTGTGTTAGGTGCTGAAGTGACGAGCTTGACCCTCTGGGGCGATGCGATTCCTGACGTAGCTGATGAGCATAAGCACTTGGTCTTGAATGCGCAACTGGTGGTTGACGGGATTCGTCTGCAAATCTCAGATGAAAGTCCAGAGTATAGCTATGCTCCTGGTCGTAATGTGGTACCATCAATCATCGTAGATTCAGTAGCAGCTGCTCAAAAACTCTACGATGCCCTAAAAGAAGAGGCGCAGGAGGTGACCTTGGAATTGCAAGAAACCTTCTGGTCACCAGCCTATGCCAACTTGATTGATAAGTATGGGGTTAATTGGCAAATTTCCGCAGAAGTAGAGGGGTAAGATGGTCAGTTTGGCAGAACGTTATGCGGACTATCCAGTCCAGCCCTTTATTTCCGAGCAGCAGGCACTGGATCATGCCCAAGGTAAGGTTGCACCGGCTGTTCCGCGAAAAAATATGGAGCCCTTAGAAGGGGAGATTCTTGCTGGTGATGTGATTCTCTTGTGGCGAATTGCCCTGGGGACTTTTACAACAGAATCGGTTTTTCCTAAGTACTTTGAATATACCTACGGGATTGATGCACCCCACAATTTACAAGTGCTTGAGGAGCGCGGTTTGGTCCGCCAGCAAAAAGCGCGTGAATCGCTGGCCCATATTAATGCCGGTCAGAAGAAGGCTATCCTCAAGAACCAAGGGGTTAAAGGTTTTTCTAAGATGAAGGCGGCAGAACTAGACCAGGCCCTGTTGGATCAGGTTGAAGACCAGGCTCTGGAAGCTAGTTTTGACATTCGGGGCTATTGTTTGACAGCTCAAGGACAGGCCCTTTTTGACCAACATACAGAGGTTTTAGATCGTCACCCTAAAAAAGGTTAGGCTAGAAGGGGAGTCGCTTATGAAGAATGGTTTGCTGAAGGTCGTTTATACTTTGGTTTTGCTAGGTGCTGCTTTTTGGTGGGGACTCCGATTTGGAGCCTTGCTTGCGCAGGTTTATGTTGGACCTAGCTGGAATAATGTTTGGCTAGAAACTCTTTTTGAAAGTACCTTCCTGATTTTACTTCATCTGCCGCTCTATCTGCTAGTAGTTTTGCTACATGAATTTGGTCATCTGCTCGGGGGTCTGTGGTCTGGTTACCATTTCGTCTCTTTTCGGGTCGGAAACCGTGTCCTAGTTCGCTGGGATGAGGGCCTGGTCTGGAAACGATTTTCCTTAATGGGTACAGGTGGTCAATGTATCATGGTCCCACCGGTGAGGAGTGATGACCAGTTTCCGTTTTTACGCTACCACCTAGGTGGTCCGCTGATGAATCTTCTGCTGAGTCTCGTCTTCTTTTTAGCCTTGGAGATGCAACCGTCTGTGTGGACCCTGTTGCTATGGTCATTTGGCGGGCTCAATTTATTGTCAGCTTTGGCAAATGGGATCCCTTGGAAAGGGAAGGTCGTTGCAAATGACGGCTGGAATGCTTGGAACTTGTCCAAAAATCCCGCTGAGCGCGAAGTTTTTGCCAAACAGATGTTGATCCTCGAAGCCATGACTAGAGGCCAACAGTTGCGAGCCTTACCAGCAGATTGGTTCCGGATTGAGTCTGAAAGTCGATCTGAAAACTCCTCGGTTGCGAGTTTGGCATTTACGCGAGCTCAATATATGATTGATAAAGGGGAAGAACAAGCGGGGATAGACTTGCTTCAACGTTTGTTGGAAAGCAAGTCTTCAGTACCTAGCTTCGAGCGGACTATGATGCAACTGTTCAAGCTCTACTACGACTTGTTAACGGAGGCAGATAGTGTGGATTTGTCTGTATTAGATGACAAGGAAACGCAGCAGTTCCTTAAGGGAATGAAGGACTATCCTTTTGTTTTGAGTCTGAACTATGCTCTGGCCCGGCTGTCCAAGCAAGACCAGGCAGAAGCGGCTCGGATTCGCCAGCGTTTGGACTGGGTATTAGAGACGTACCCGACCAAGGCGGAAATTGATTCAGTCTGGGAGGACCTGGAACTGATTGATCGAATTGCGGCAGGGCAGCCACTCGATTAGGAAAAACAAGAGTGGGGTAGGAGGAATTTTTTAGTTTCCTTCTGTCCCACTTTCTTGTTTTTTGTAAAATATGGTAAAATAAGCTTATCTTTACATTATTAGGAGAAAAAACACAATGGAAGATCCTAGCAGTCAGAATTTGGTGGTACAGATTGTATTACTCTTTTTCCTGACCTTTCTAAATGCCTTCTTTTCAGCTTCTGAGATGGCTATGGTGTCGCTCAACCGTTCGCGTGTGGAGCAGAAGGCTGGAGAGGGAGACCGGGCTTATCAGCGTTTGTTGAATGTCTTGGAGGAGCCCAATCATTTTCTATCCACGATTCAAGTCGGGATTACCCTGATCAATATCTTGGCCGGGGCTAGCTTAGCGGATACCCTGGGCCGTATGTTTGCGACCTGGATGGGGGGCGGTGAGACGGCCTATGCGGTCGGAAGCTTCCTCGCTTTAGCACTGTTGACCTACATTTCGATTGTGCTGGGTGAGCTTTATCCTAAGCGAATTGCCTTGAACCTCAAGGAATCCCTAGCTGTCCGCACAGCTCCAATTATTTTATTTTTGGGAAAAATTGTCAGTCCCTTCGTTTGGTTGCTATCGGCTTCCACCAACCTTCTCAGTCGTTTGACGCCAATGGAGTTTGATGATGCCGATGAAAAAATGACGCGGGATGAGATCGAATACATGCTCTCAAAAAGTGAGGAGAGCCTGGATGCGGAAGAATTGGAGATGCTTCAAGGGGTTTTCACCTTGGATGAACTGATGGCGCGTGAATTGATGGTGCCCCGGACTGATGCTTTTATGGTGGATATCAAGAATGTAAGCGAAGAGAATATCCAAGCGATTTTGAAGCAAAACTTTTCACGGATTCCCGTCTACGAGGGTGACAAGGATAACATCATCGGTATTCTTCATACCAAGCGGATTTTGACCGAAGCCTTTACGGCTGGTTTTGAAAATCTATCCTTGGAGAAAATTCTCCAAGAGCCCCTCTTTGTACCAGAAACCATGTTTGTCGATGATCTCTTGGCTTCCTTGCGGAATACCCAGAATCAGATGGCGATTTTGCTGGATGAATATGGAGGTGTTGCAGGTCTGGTGACCCTGGAAGATCTCTTAGAAGAGATTGTCGGAGAGATTGAGGATGAGACCGATAAGGCAGAGCTTGAAGTTCGTGAATTAGCAGATGGAAGCTACATTGTCCTCGGAGCCATGACCCTCAATGATTTTAATGAACACTTTGATGTGGAATTGGCAAGTGATGATGTCGATACCATTGCTGGTTACTACATCACCACCTTAGGTAGTATCCCAACAGAGGGGGAACGCCTCTCGGTTGATTTGGAGTCCAATGGCTATCGCCTCACCCTGCGTAATGACAAGGTTAAAAGAGGTCGGGTAACCAAACTACGGCTTCACATGGACAAAATCCAAGAAGAAGCAGAAGAAACGACTTCTAAATAAGGTTTAAGCCAAGGAGGCTGGGACAAGATCCCTGGCCTCTTTTTTAGTAGCTGTCTTTTCCAGTTCTGATAGGGATAAATAGTCTTACTTGGAAATGGTTTGGAAAAACTTTCCCATTGTCAAAAAAAGTGCTATACTAAAGAAAGTAAAACGCTTACAGGAGGGCTGTTATGGGACAAGTAATTGATTATGGACAGGTAACAGGATACGTGCATTCGACAGAGAGTTTTGGGGCTGTTGATGGTCCGGGCATCCGCTTTATTGTGTTTTTGCAGGGATGTAAGATGCGCTGCCAGTACTGTCACAATCCAGATACTTGGGCCTTTGAAAATGAACAGGCACAGACGCGGACGGTGGATGATATTCTGAAAGAAGCCCTCCGTTATAGGGGTTACTGGGGCAAGAATGGGGGGATTACCGTTAGCGGTGGAGAAGCCCTCTTGCAAATCGACTTTCTGATTGCCCTTTTTACCAAAGCTAAAGAATTGGGCATCCATACAACTTTGGATACTTGTGCCCTACCTTTTCGCAACAAGCCGGAGTATTTGGAAGTATTTGACCGATTGATGGCTGTGACCGATTTGGTACTGCTGGATATCAAGGAGATCAATGATGAACGACACAAATTTGTAACCAGCCAAAGCAACCGCAATATTCTGGATTGTGCCCGCTACCTGTCAGATAAAGGGATTCCAGTCTGGATTCGCCACGTTTTGGTACCCGGCTTGACCGACCATGATGAGGACTTGAAGGAGTTAGGTGAATTTGTAAAAACCTTGAAAAATGTTGATAAATTTGAAATCCTGCCTTATCACACAATGGGTGAATTTAAGTGGGAAAAATTGGGAATTGACTACCCACTCAAAGGGGTGAAACCACCAACCAAAGAGCGGGTTGCCAATGCCAAGAAATTAATGGAGACAGAATCCTACCAAGACTATCTCAAGCGGGTCCAAAAGGGCTAATTCTGAAGATTGCTACTTGGTAGAAGTCCCTTCTTTGTGTTAAAATAGTAAATGAAAATTGGAAAAGAGGTAGAAACATGTCAAAAATCTTGGTTTTTGGTCATCAAAACCCTGATACAGATGCGATTGCATCATCTTATGCATATGCTTACTTAGCTCGTCAAGCTCATGGTTTGGATACAGAAGCGGTCATCTTGGGTCAACCCAATGAGGAAACACGCTTTGTGTTAGACTATTTTGGAGTTGAAACGCCACGTGAAATCCAATCCCTTGCTCAGGAAGGTGTTGAGCGGGTTATCTTGACAGACCATAATGAGTTCCAACAATCTGCAGAAGGTATCCGTGATGTAGAAGTTTTTGGTGTGGTGGACCACCACCGTGTCGCTAACTTTGAGACTGCCAATCCTTTGTTTATGCGTCTTGAGCCAGTTGGTTCAGCCTCTTCGATTGTCTACCGGATGTTTAAAGAAAACCAAGTCCAAGTACCAAAAGAATTGGCTGGTTTGATGTTGTCTGGTTTGATTTCAGACACACTTTTGTTAAAATCACCAACAACCCATGTCACAGATGTTCCCTTGGCAGCTGAGTTAGCAGAGCTAGCTGGTGTGGACTTGGAAGCTTATGGACTTGAGATGTTGAAAGCTGGGACCAATCTCTCCAGTAAAACAGCTGCTGAATTGATCGATATTGATGCTAAGAGCTTTGAATTGGGTGGGAACACAGTTCGTGTAGCCCAAGTCAATACGGTTGATATCGCTGAAATTTTGGAACGCCAAGCTGAAATTGAGGAAGCCATGCAAGCAGCCATGGCAGAAGCAAGCTACTCTGATTTTGTCTTGATGATTACCGATATTGTCAACTCAAACTCTGAGATTTTAACCTTGGGTGCAAATCCAGACAAGGTTGAAGCAGCCTTTGGATTTACCTTGGAAAATCACCATGCCTTTTTGCCTGGTGCTGTATCTCGTAAAAAACAAGTTGTTCCACAACTGACAGCAGCTTTTGCCAATTAAAATGTGAGGAAGGTAGGTCTTGGTTGGATCTGCCTTCTTTCGCTTATAAACAATGTAAAGGGTATGTATGGAATCATTTGGAAAAGTGTTTAAACAATTTCGGCAGTCACGAGGCTTGTCCTTGCGCTCCATAGCCACAAAAGATTTATCCGTGTCGCAATTATCGCGGTTCGAAAATGGCCAGTCCGATCTCACCATCTCGAAGTTTAAAATTGCTTTGGATGAAATCAATATGCCCATGTCTGAATTTCTTTATGCCGTTCAAGACTTTAAACGCGATGAGTTGCAGGAATTGTTGCATCAGATGGACGTCTATGTACTCCAAAATGATGTCGTCAGCATGCGCCATCTCTTGGAATCTAGACCTGTCAAACCTCGACTAAGACGCTTGTTTTATGAATTAAACACGATTATCATTAAAATTAAATTGGAAGAAATGACCGGCGATCCTGTTGTCTCTGAGCGCGATTTAAGTGTCTTGACGGATTACCTGATCGGTGTCGAGTATTGGGGCTATTATGAACTGCTTCTGTTTACCCATTCCATGCACCGGTTTCGCCATGCGCTATTTATGACCCTGTCCAAGGAAATGATCTCACGGTCGGAGTTTTATAAGGAGCTTCCTCTCAATCGCCGGATGATTAATTATTTGGTCTTGGAAGCCTTTGTGCTATCCTGCGAACGTCAGGAACTCATTGATGCCCAGTACTACCGAAAATTCATCAAAAACCATCATTTTGAGGATCGGGATATGTTTGAACGGATGGTGGTTCAATATGGGGAAGGGATGTTTGAGTTCTTCTTTCATGATGAGCGCAAGGGATTGATGCAGATGGAAGCTGTAATCGAGTCCTTTCGTGCCCTGGGAAGCATCCACCTAGCCCAGTCCTATGAAAATCGGGTGCGGGCAGCGCAAAAGATTAAAGCTACTAAAAATTAGATATAGTAAAAAGGAACCACAATCGGTTCCTTTTTACGGTTGTTCAAGTGCTTGGATGACAACTTGGGGGTCGCCGGGATAGGGGATTTTTTCACCTTGGACAATTTGAAAGGCATCCGCTCCTTTACCAGCAATGATAATGGCATCCTCATTCTGATACTGGTGACTCAGAATTTCTTGGATGGCTGTTTCGCGGTCGGCGATGATGGTTACAGGGCGGTGGAGGTAGCTGGCGATTTCCTGGGAAATGGCTACGGGATCCTCATAGTTGGGATCGTCTGCGGTGAGGATGACATCAAGGTCAGGATAGTCATTGAGGAGGAGGCCGAAGTCCTTGCGGCGGCTTTCTCCCTTGTTACCAGTAGCACCGAGGATGAGGGCGAGCTTGCCCTTCTGGTAGTGGGCCACGGTATCGATTAGCTTTTTCAGACTATCGCCATTGTGGGCATAGTCGATAAAAATTTTGGCTCCAGAAGGATGGGTTAAAACTTCCATCCGGCCATCAACCTTGGTTTGGGCGATACCGGCTTGAATGGCAGCCTGGCTTGCTCCTAGCTGTTGGCAAGCTAAACCAGCGGCCAGGGCGTTTTCCTGGTTAAAGTCGCCGATTAATTGGATGTCATAATCGCCGGCGAGAGGACCACCAACCTTGAAGTGGAAGGCCGCAGATTCCTCAATAGTATTGGGACTTCCCAGGCCATAGGTCGTGTGCGGTTGGTCTTGAATCGACTCCAATAGAAAGTCGCTGTGGTCCATTTGCTGATTCAGAATGAGGAAGCGACTGTTAGCCAAAAGTTGCCGCTTGTGGTAGAAGTAGTCCTCATAGCTAGGGTGTTCAATTGGTCCAATGTGATCAGGGCTGATATTGAGAAAGACGCCGACATCGAAGGTCAGACCATAGACCCGCTTAACCAAATAGGCCTGACTAGACACCTCCATGATAAAGTGGGTGCGGCCATGGGCAACAGCTTCGGCCATCATAGCAAATAGATCCAGACTCTCAGGAGTAGTTAGCTGCGATTTGAAAAAATGAACCCCGTCCAGCGTTGAGTTCATGGTTGAAAGCATGGCGGGTTTCCATTCCTGCTTGAGAATGTTGAAAGCAAAATAAGCAGCCGTTGTTTTTCCCTTGGTCCCAGTAAAGGCTAAGAGCTTGAGCTTTTTCTCAGGGTGTTGGTAAAATTCCATTGCAATCAGGCTCATGGCTTGTTTGATATCGTTGACCAAAATCACAGGAATAGAGACTTGGTAGTCAATCTCACTGACATAGTAGCGTAAGCCTTGCTGGATGGCAGTTTCAAGGTATTCAGCTTTAAACTGTTGCCCCTTGGCAAAGAAGAGGGTTTGTTCAGAGACCTGGCGACTATCATAGCTCAGCTCTTGGAAAATCCAATCTTGACCTTGATAGTAGAAGGTATCCTGGTTGACAATAGCACGGAAGTTATGGTCCGCTTGTAAGATTTGTAAGGCGGTTTCAAGTTTCATCATAGCCCTATTGTAACCCTTCTGGTGTGCTTTTACAAGTCAAAGATGATTGCCTTTTTTTCGTTAAAATCTTGGAGGGACTGGGCCTTCATGCTATAATGGTACTAGTATTTTCGAATAGCTTATACTCGTTCGAGTTTTCTTCATACATTGTAAGTTTAGGTCGTGTGATGAGAACAAGTTTGAGAGATTATTTTAATTTGGAAGTAGTTTTAAAAGGGGATTAGAATGAATGACCAACAAGCGCGTCAGCAGGAGCTGATGCTGAAGGGAGCGGCTTGGATGACCGCTAGTAACCTCATTAGCCGCCTGCTCGGGGCCCTCTATATTATTCCGTGGTATGGCTGGATGGGGGCTCATGCAGCCGAGGCCAATGGACTCTTTACCATGGGCTACAATATCTACGCCTGGTTCCTTTTGGTCTCAACCGCAGGCCTGCCAGTAGCGATTTCCAAACAGATTGCCAAATACAATACCATGGGGCAGGAGGACAAGTCCTTTGCCCTGATCAACCGTTTTTTGAAATTGATGGTGATCCTTGGTCTGGTTTTTGCCGCCCTCATGTATCTAGCCGCTCCCCTCTTCGCTTCGGGTTCGGGAGTTGGGGCTGAGTTGACCCCGGTTATGCAGAGTTTGGCCTGGGCCGTGCTGATTTTTCCAGCCATGAGTATTATCCGCGGTGTTTTCCAAGGTTACAGCAATATGCGGCCCTATGCCATGAGCCAGATTGCAGAGCAGGTGGCCCGGGTCATCTGGATGTTGCTGGCCACCTTCCTGATCATGCAGCTGGGCAATAAGGACTACGTCTCGGCCGTTACCCAATCCACCTTTGCCGCCTTTATTGGGATGCTGGCCTCGATGGCTCTTTTGATTTTTTCGCTTAATCAAGAAGGGCTTTTACACCCCATCCTTGCTGCTTCTGGTCAAAAACTGGAAGGTGGCAGCCAACTGGTGCTAGAAACGCTCAAAGAAGCCATACCTTTTATTATCACAGGGTCTGCCATCCAGCTCTTTCAAATTATTGACCAAATGACTTTTATTAATGTCTCCCGCTGGTTTACCAAGACCTCAGAAACAGAGCTTCTAGTGCTTTTTTCCTACTTCTCAGCCAATCCCAATAAGGTCAGCATGATCCTGATTGCGGTTGCCTCCTCTGTGGGTGGAGTAGGGATCCCACTCTTGACAGAGAACTATGTCAAAAAGGACTTGGCGGCAGCCGCCAAACTGGTCATTGATAATCTCAGTTTGCTGCTGACCTTCCTCATTCCAGCAACGCTTGGCTCCCTGCTAATGGGCCGGGCTCTCTATACCTTTTTTTACGGCCGACCAGAAGGAGCAGCCCTAGACCTATTTGTTTGGGCCATGTCCTTTACCCTCCTTCTAGGTCTCTATACCGTTTTGGCACCGATGATCCAAGCCCTGTACCAAAACCGCTTGGCCATGCGTTATTTCTTGTATGGTCTGGTAGCCAAGCTAGTCTTGCAAATTCCGTTTATCTGGATCTTTGGCTCCTATGGCCCACTCCTGTCAACCGGAGTAGCCTTAGTCCTCCCTTGCTTCCTAATGTACCGCACGATTCATCAGGTCACACGCCTCAATCACAAGCGCCTGATGAAACGTGTGATCCTAGTAACTCTGATGACAATTATCATGTCTCTCGTGACCCTGCTGGCCCAGGCTCTCTTGTCTCTAGTGATTGGAGTCGACAGCCGTTGGGGCAGCCTCCTACACCTAATGATTGTGGGTGCCATTTCCATCTACGTTTACGCCTGGATGGCCCTCAAAAGCAACCATTTGGACCGGGTTATGGGCAGCCAGGCCAACCGTTTGCGTCGCATATTACGAATCTCTTAACACTAGCTGGGCCTGTCCCAGCTTTTTCGATTAAAAGGGATTTGTTTATCAGGAATCAATAGGTAGTAAAAGGGTATTTTCGAGGAATTCATCTTTTTAAGCTAAATTTCAAGTTGAAGTTAGCCACCACTAAGAAATTCCTTTGGTGACTTGTAGTCCAAACATTTTTTAGGATAATTGTTTATCCAATTTTCAATAAAGGCGACT
>NZ_JAOBSU010000090.1:0-7006 GCF_025447695.1 Streptococcus danieliae
TTTACCGTGGCGATTTTTCTTTTTATACTCTTCTATTCCCTTGGTATACCTCGGATCAGAGACAACGGGAATGATTCCCAACCTTTGAGCTTTAGAGATACAAAATGGCAAGGGCTATCAGCGAAGTGGTCAATCCCAAACCCCACAGGAAGAAATCCACCTTCCATTCAGACCAGGCAGAACCACGGCCAGAAAGTCCCCCTAATTCCAGATGGTGATGGAAGGGAGTCATCCGGAAAATGCGGCGACCTTCCCCATATTTCTTACGGGTATATTTGAAATAGGCCACTTGCAGCATAACCGAGGAGGTTTCTAGGACATACACCAAACCAATGAGCAAGAGAGTCCACTCTTGGTGGAGAACCATCGAAATAGCTGCCAGCATACCACCAAGCGCCAGGCTCCCAACATCTCCCATAAAAACCTTGGCCGGCTTGCGGTTGTAAAGGAAAAATCCTAACAAACCACCAAGCAAACTGGCAATCACCAGCAAGATATCCCACTGTTCTTGCATGAAGGCAATCATCCCATAGGCTGACAAAGAAATCACAACGGAAATACTTGACAAGCCATCAATTCCATCCGTCAAATTCACCGCATTGGAGAAACCGACCAACCAGAACAAAACAAAGGGCAGGTAGAGACCACCCAGCTGCAAGGCGTAACCAAAAACATTCAAGGTTCCACCCTGGCTATCTGCAATCAGAAAGAAGAGGAGTCCACCTACTAGCTGCAGGAACAACTTTTGCCGCGGATTCAGACCTTCATTGATTCGCCGAAAGACTTTTAAGAAATCATCTAAAAAGCCAACCAAGCCATATAAAACAAGGATTAATAGAACCATCCCGGCACTAGCTGTCCATTGGCCCGACCAAAGCAGACCCAACAAGGCCACCAAGCTACTAACAAGCAGAAAGACAATCCCTCCCATCGTAGGCGTCCCCGCCTTGGCTTGGTGCTGTTTGACATCTTCATGCATCTGCTGGCCAGAAATTTTGGCCTTATTGTAGGTCTGGATGAAAATGGGCATTAAAAGAACGGTCAACACAAACGAAATGAGGCCAACAAAAAATTCGGTATTCATATTAATCTGCTATATAAAATATAACCAAACGTAGTCATTTGTAAGATTTAACCACATTTGAGAAAGAATATATAGACTTCCTTTCTTCATTTTATTTACTACCGTTACCATTAGTATTCTCATATCCTCCAAGAGGGTAATGACAGTGACTAACTCTGATAGCCTAAGGGTGTAGCACCCCGTATTGTTTAATTGAGTAAGGTCAAAAGATTGGCAACTGCATTTTCATCCCGGTCTCCCACAAAGCCACATTCATAACAAATGTATTCATGGTGCCTGGTTCCATGTTTAGCATTACCTGCTAAAGTGATTTTATCGTCACCTGTCTTAATGTGACCGCAAGCGGAACAACGTTGCGTGCTTGGATAATGTTTATCGGCTAAGGTAATCTCCTTACCGTACCAATCAGCCTTATAGGTCAAGATCTGTCTGAACTGCCCAAACATAGAGCGATGTAAGCCCTTGGATGCAGCATGAGACATCTGCATTCTCTTAACATCTAAATCTGCGATAACGATTTTATCAAAGTCAGTCACTAGTTCTGTTGTAAATTCATGGAGAATGTTGATCTGAATAGCTGCAACCTTCCGATAGTCCGCTGCAACTTGGCTCTCGTCTTAGCATAATTCTTAGTTTGGGTCGCCTTATTCCCATTTACAACACACTTTCTAGCCAGCTGTCTTTGATAGAGCTTAATGCGTTCATAGAATTTTTTGAAGGGACTTCTAAAAACTAAATCCCTCAAAACCCAAATGCTTATTTATCGATGTTTGAGTGATTCAATTTGAAGAAAAACTGGGGTTTTTAGAGGTCCCCTTAATTAGTCTCCCAAGGTCACTTTTATTTTTTTAACTTTCTTCAATTGCGTATTCGGATCAACATCTTGAGCAACAACGTGGCTACCGGAACCACGAATATCCACTTCAATATCCGTCCACTTGCCAAACTGTTTCATCATTTGTTTATTCCATCCATAGAAATCCGGAATTTCCTCAAAACTATTGGTGAGAACCAGAACTTGTTGATTGGCTTTCAAGCGATCACCCGTATCAGCAGAGATTTTCCGAATTGAAGTCCCCGTACCAAGAATAATCGGTTGCACAAGATTTTGCCTTAGAACATCTGCTAAATTCCCTGGGGACATATTCGAAGTGTCTGGCATCTTATAGATTAACTCTTTAGAAACGTCGTTCAAAACAGGACTCAACTCTGTCAAATTCAACGTATCCTTCATAGCAATGGCTTCTTCCATAATTGGATTGACAAAGTCACGCCACATGAGTGGACTAAACTGTTCCGGTTGGGCTGTCGCCACATACATAATGAAATCAGGATCTTCTGCTGATGACATGGCAACCACCGAGTTCATATAAGTATTTTCAAGATAACCGGTTCCATCTTCTTTTGCAATCTCAGCTGTCCCTGATTTAACGGCAAGAGCTTGACCACCAGCTTGAATAATCGGTCCCTGTAAACTCAAATCAGAAGACCATTTGTCATACAAGGTCCCGTAATAAGGATCTGTCCCAACCGTCACCATATACTCACGAGTCTCACGCGCCGCCTTCTCTGAAACTGGATTCCCCACAATCTCAAGACCAGCTTTTCGCACTGCATCTTGCTTTTGATCATAAATTGCAGAAATAAACTTCGGCTGAATCATCACCCCATCATTGGCAATGACTGAAAAAGCTCGCAACATCTGCACCTGGGTCGTTGAAATCCCTTGACCAAAAGCAGACATGGCAATCGACACAATATTGTCAGCCGGCAACAAGCCCGCTGACTCATTGCCCATTCCAAAGCGTGTTGGAATCCCAAACCGGAAACGGGATAGATAGTCTAACCACTTGTCAGCTCCCATTTTTTGCTCCAGCAAAACCATTCCGACGTTGGATGAGTAAGCAAATCCCTGGGCAAAACTCATCACCTGCCCCGTCGAGGTTCCGTTATTGACCGACCAGTCACGAATGGTTGCATCAATTACGTTCAACTGTGTATTGTCAAAGAGCTCATTAGGCGGGAAGGTGTTGTTGTCAATGGCAGCAGCCAGGGTCATAACTTTCATCGTCGATCCCGGCTCAAAGTTACTTTGATAGAGGGCGGAAGACCAGGTAAAGTTTTCATCATCCAAGCCCTCCTTGGTATCCGGGTTAAAGGTTGGCCGTTGGGTGTGGGCTAAGATTTCCCCTGTTTTCGCCGAAACCAGGGTTGCTGAAGCCCACTTCCCACGTGTTTTTTCCTGGAACAAATCCATTTGCGTTTCTAAGTAGGTTTGCAAATTAACAGACAGGGTCGTGTAGACATCCTGACCATCAATCCGTTTGCTCTCCACTTTTTCGGTCCCCGGAATAATACTACCGACCCGGTTCTTCTCATAGGTGGTCACACCGTCTGTTCCTGCCAAGATACTATTCATGGAAGCTTCCAACCCTGTGTTTCCGACCAAGGTTTTGCTACCATCCTCATGTTCTGTGAGCTGGGCTAAACCAATAAACTGAGAAGCAAAATTCCCATTTGGATAACTACGACTCGGACTGGTTGAGAAGTCAATCCCTTTAATGCCTGCCTTCTCAGCTGCCTTCTTAAGGTCGGTCATGGTTCCATAGGACAAATTATTTCCCTTGGTTCCAAATGAGACCTGCCGCAGTCCCTCCTGACGTAACTGTTTCAGCACATAATCCGAATCCATTTCTAGGTATTCCTTAAACAGATCTGCTACTTGTCCGTACTGGTCAGCATCAACATAGAGTTTCTCACCCTTGGCCGAAACATACTCCTTATCAATGACCGCAAAAACATTATAGGTCGTTGAATCCTCTGCAATCGGAATCCCATTACGATCATAAATGGTTCCCCGTTTGGCTGGATTGATACGAATTTCTTGGTGAACCCGTCTCGCAGCCTCCGATAAATCCACACCAAATTTGGTATCTGTTCCTATAATGACAGCAAAGTTAATCAAAAAAACAAAAAAGAGAAATACTGTCAGAACACTTAATTGTTTTCCCACCCGTTGCCGATTTTCTATCGGGCTTTTCCGTCCCTTTAAAACAAACAGACGTACCCGTTGCCACAATCGTTTCATGGTTTTTCCGCCGTTACTAAATTATCATTTTTTACAGCCATTCCCTGCTCATCTGCCAATTTTTGAAAACGATCATAGCGGCTTAGCTCATTCACCCGCTGTTTGGCCTCTGTGATCTCCGTTTCCTTACTTTCAACTTGGGAATTTAAAGTCGCTAAATCCCGCTCGACCTGGAGCATCTGGGTCTGTAAAAAAATTGTTGTGATAGCGACAATCACCGTTGTCACTACTATAGTTCCATAAAAAATCTTTTCCAAATTGGTTAGGGGACGTCTCAGCCGCCCCAAGCCTCTAGATTCTTGAGCCATAAAAACTCCTTATTTGATTCGCTCTAGTACACGCAACTTGGCCGAATGAGCACGATTATTGGCTTCCAATTCCTCATTGGAAGGCAGAATCGGCTTGCGATTGACCAAGCGGAAGTCAGCTTCCATTTGACTCGGTAGCAAAGGAATCCCTTTGGGAATCTCAACGGTCGAAGCTTCTTTAAAAAGAAGCTTGGTCAACCGATCCTCCAAAGAATGAAAGGTAATGACCGAAATCCGACCACCAGGCTTGAGCAAGTCCATTGCTTGCTGCAAGGAAGTCTCCGCTGCCCCCAACTCATCATTGACTTCAATCCGAATCGCTTGGAAAATTTGCTTGGCCGGATGCCCTTTTTTCTTGAGCTCCTTGGCTGGTTTCGCAGACTTGATAATCTCTGCCAATTGCGTTGTTGTCTCAATTGGGGCCAGCTCCCGCGCCTTTTCGATTTTTCGCGCCACTTGTTTGGAAAATTTATCTTCTCCATACTTAAAAAAGATCCGTACCAACTCCTCATAAGGATAATCATTGACCACGACCTGGGCCGTCAAGGCTGCGGACTGGTCCATCCGCATGTCTAACGGGGCATCCTGTTTATAGGAAAAACCACGCGCACGCTGGTCCAACTGCGGGCTTGAAACCCCTAAATCATAACAGATTCCATCAATCGCTTGGACACCCAGCCTTGCTAGTGCCGCCTGTAGATTTCGGAAATTATCTTGAATAAAGGTCACCATTCCCTTCTCCACATAAGACGCTAGGCGAATCTGGGCATGGCGAATCGCGTCTTCATCCTGATCGAAGGCATACAAATGGCCTTCTTCACTCAACTGAGATAGAAGGTACTCACTATGACCAGCTCCGCCCAGTGTCGCATCTACATAGACACCGTCAGGCTTGATGTTTAAGGAATCAACTGTTTCCTTTAATAAAACCGTTACATGATGGAATTCTTTTTTCATATCCAAACTATTATACCTCAAATTCGTATCCGAATACAATATTTACACATTTCTTACTAAACCTTACCAAAACAAGGAGTTTAAACAGCCATGTTTCCATTTCTTTGCCAAACCTTTCTAAACTTTACCGATTTTTTGCCCCTTTTTTGCCCCTAAAAAACCGCCTCGAATTCGAGACGGTTAGTGTTAGAAAATCAATGGAGCCTTTCCATTAATTTTTAGTCTATTGTAACATATTTCTGCGCTCTTCAATGAGCTGAGTGAGTTCGTCCAGATCTTCGAGAGTGGCTTTGTTCCGGATGAAACTCCGAGCGCTGGAACGGGAACTGAGGTAGGAACGACGTTCCTTGTTGTTCTCTGCCCATTTCTCGTTAGCACGTTTGCGTGATTCTGATACTGGCATAAACTAACCTCCGAATATTTGAATCAAATCCAAGATAATTTGGATTGCTAACAGAATAGCGATAATGGTCAAGATTACATTTTGTGTTTTTAGATTTTTCATGGTAGACTTAATATGAAAAACAAAGCCTACTCACTTAGTGTTTTCGGCTCTGTTGAAAATTATTTCGATTTGAAGATTTCAAGTAGAACTTTTATCAATTCAAGGATGAGGATTAGAATTGATATTTTTGTTCTGAATTCTTCAAGTCGTTTTTCTTTTCGCTTTTTCATATTTATTACCTCCTTTCTATATATTTATGGTACTACACTTAGTACATATTGTCAAGCGATATTTTGGAAAAAGTTTAAAAAATGCAATAAAAAAAGCCCTCCGCTGGGGAGGAGTGTCATTTAGACGACATATACTTCTCAATCATTTTCTTACAGTCAGAAGAATACATAGATACATCAGTGTATACATGTGTCCCAAAATCTCTTGAAGGTATAAATAAATGGTACGGATCGAAAAAAAGAATTATCAATTTATGTTTTGAATGTCTTTGTTTTTTGTGTGTCCTAGGTTCGATTCTATAGATCGTCACCACCCTGAATGAGCCTCGACTGTTAGTAAGAGACGACTCCCTTACGTCGCTTTTATAAAGATAATCAGATATCGTACTAAGATCTTGAGAGTCTAAATATTTCAAAAGTATATTTCTAATTCTAGTTTCATGTTCTTCTGTGAATCTGATTGGTTTTATCCCGTTCGCTAATACACTACTGTTTTCACCAATCACTTTGAAAGCACGTTCAACATGTGATGGTATTGCTCCCTCGTCACTAATTGGTAGACAGTTGGTAAACATTAAATCGGGTATATTATAAGTCACATGTGCCTCTTTTGAGAGTTCAATTATTGGCGTAACTTTAGGGGCAATTTCACTAACTTGCGTAGTAGAAAAGACTAATCTTCTTACATCAACTCGAGAAATCGGCCTCTGTACATTAATACTGTTAAAACAATCCGCTTTCTTAAGGGCACCTCTAAAAACTCATACTTATTGTCGCCTTATTTCAAATAAGTAGGTATTCCTATTTGGTAGTGCGAACGTGAGCAGTCTCCTTCGGAGTCTCATCACTAAATTTTGAGCCAAGGTCTCAAAATCTCCGCCATCTAGCAGTTGT
>NZ_JAOBSU010000091.1:0-6977 GCF_025447695.1 Streptococcus danieliae
AGTAGTATTTTTGGTCTAACTCTACTATAACAGGATTTATTCCTTTTTTGCGTTTACACAAGATATTGTACACTCTCCAAAAATAATACTAGCTTATGGAAAAAATCAATCTTTGAACTATTCACAATCATTCTCAATAGATGAAAATTTGTGAATGTCCCACGTTTATAGGGGGAGTGATAAAAGTCATACAGGGGATTTGCAGAATCATCCATCTCTCCCAAATAATTTTCCAAGGGTTGCTTTGATACAATCATTCTGTCATTTCTGACATTATAAACCCATCGCTCATCCTTATAAACACTGTATTGAATATGGTGAAGCTCTTCAATCGTTTGAACCATACCATCTCCTTTTAAACAATCGTATAGCCATAATCCAAAATCAGATTTTGTCCTCTAATTGATTGACTCACTTCTCCAAGGAGAAAATGTAGAGAATGGCTCACATCTTCAAGGGAGACAAATCTCCGATAAGGAATTCTTGCTAATAAACGTTTTCCAAAATAAGAGTCCAATAAGTCCTTATTCTCCTCTGTTTTGATATAAGAAGGAGAGACTGTATTGACACGAATATCTTTATCACTGATTTTCGCGTAATCAACAGAAAGATTTTTGGCTAAATGAATCAAGGCACTTTTAGAAGTCCCATAATCAATTCGCTGACTGTGACCAACAACACCATTTTGTGAAGCAATAAGGACAATAGCCGTCTGAGGACTAAAATAATCATAGGCTGATTTGAGGGAAAAAAGAGCTGCTTTCACATTAACATCAAAAGTGGTATCCCAATCCTTAATGGTCACTCCAAAAACATCGTTCATCGGATTCACCCCTACTGCAAAAACAATCTGCGAAAATTGTTTACCTAGGTCTGCCAAAAAATGAACTATTTTCTCATAAGCCCCATCTTCACGAAAATCAACAGATAGATAGTGCTCTAAGCCTGACTCTGCTGGAAAATCAATACCGACAATCGTGTCATAGGTATCTTTGTACCGATTCATATAGTCTTGACAGACATGACTTTCTGAACCAATGAGTAATAAATTATTCCTTCTCATGAAACACCCCTTCCACCATGGTATAACAGTCAGAATTAGAGATAACATTAAAGACGATTCCTAGTTTCTCAAAAAGCTTTTTCACACTAGTATGAGAATAAGCATATTTAACTGAAATCCCCAGTTTTTCAGAATTAGCAAGATTATAAATAATCTTCTCCCTTGATTGATCAAAGAAATTCACATAATAAAACTTCCCTAATCCAAGCGTATAACTTTGAATACTATCCATCGAATCAAGAAAGAAATCTTCCTTTAAGAAATCAAAAATAATTCGTTTAATGAAAGGTTGTTGCCGTTTTATAGACTCTAAAAAATATTCAAAATCAGAGAGACTAAACAGGGACACCGAGGTGGCCGGAATAATAATGACCTCAATATTATTTTTAGGTAGAGATTCAACCTCCTGTAAAGTCAGAGGATAAATTCTATCCCGACCAGTTTCATCAATATACTGAGACATTTCTTCAAAGGGTTCGATACCGTAAACATCATATCCTGCTTGAAACAAGGGATTAAAAATACGACCAGTACCACTCCCGATTTCTAAAACAGGCATTGTCTTATCAAAATAACGTTTATAAATATCCAAATCGTTTTCTAACAAGCTGTCCTGTTCGACAATCAATCGGTAATATTCTGAAAAAGTCGTATCATTATATAAGTTATCAATAACCTCTAGCTGCTCAGCTCGTCTTTGAAATTTTTTATGAATGAATTCATTAAGCATATGTTTCTAAGACCTCTACAACTTTTTGCATCACTAGATCTCTTTCATCAAGACGATTTTTGATAATATACTCAAGCTTCTCAAAAACCACTTGATTGATCTTGAAAATACGACTATTTGGAAGATTAAAGGCAAAATGATGGTCTGAATTCTTAAATGCTATCCAATTTAAAGAAACTATCCTGTCTTCAATTGCCGCAAGATGGTATTGATTATAAGGAGTGACAAATTCTAAATCATTATAGGTACGATTCATAGCAATTAAGAGGGGAACTAAACACCAAATCTCATTGTTGGCATCTATGACCTGTCTCTCTAATTTCATGCTAGCTTCATTAAAAAGTTTCTGAAAACTCTCACCAGAATAACCAATTGGTATATTCATAGCCGAATCAAGATAAAATGTGCTCTGCTTAAATACCAGAGAATTAAATCTTGATATTCCCGTTAAAATACCGTAATCCAAGACATGGTTTGTTAACATCAGATGACCAGATTTTAGAAATTCTTCCAGCGCATCCCTTAATTCCAGCTCCGTTAATCTTGCAAAAATTTCCATTTTGCTAAAATTAGCAATAGATCTAACAATAAAAGGATTGCTCGGATCATTACAATCGGTATCTGAATAAATCGCACTGTTAATCGCAAAATGAGGAATCAAGTCCTTATTTTCAGATAAAAATGTATTTACTTCATCAACTTGCACATGTTTCAGTAATCCCTTTGTTAAGTGAGGATACATAGCACTCCTGAAAGCTCTGTAACCATTCTCAAAAACTTCTTCTGTTTTTAAAGTTCTTAGAGTCCGATAACCACTATGATTTTCTAAGACTTTTTGTACATTGATCACTTGCTCATCAGATAATAATTTTCCTAAAGAATCCATTTCAAGAGTAGTAATGGGATAATCTACCTTATCTGACAAATAATTCACTAGACGTTGCAAACGGCTATTTTCTTCAACCGCAATAAAGACATAACGATCAAATTCTAAAAAATCCATATAATCTATTAAATCTTAAAAACTTTGATGATCAAAATCCAAATAATCCACACTGAATGGATCTTGCAGCTCGATAGGCAAGTCTAACGAATATAGCAGTTCATCTCTTTCATACACAAAATTTAAGCCAATCATCTTCTCTCCAATCTATTATTACTTGTACCTTAATCTAGACTGGGGAGCCTTTTCCCCCTTCTGTTCAGACTATTAGGAATACTGAATTCACAAGCCAGGGAAGTATCGCAAAAGCCGGATAAATCATAACTTTCCTCCTTCTATTCAAACTATCATAGACAAACATACATTTTAAACATTTTATGGCCAAAAAAATTTTACGAGCCAGGGAAGTATCACAACAGCTGGATAAACCATAACTTTCCTCCTTCTATTTAAACTACTAAGAACAAACATAAATTCTAAACATTGTAAAAGCCCTTATGGTAAAAGAAATTTTACAACCAATAGCAAACCAACAGAACTTGGGTAAAACATAACTTTCCTCCTTTCACCTAATAAATAATCTTCAAACCTTTTTCTCCAATAAACTACATCCGATTCCTTCCTCTAAGAACCCAAAAGTTACAGACGATTAGAAGCACAAGCCAACCGGCTAGAGCCAGCGAACTTTGCAGAGCCTCATGCCAAGAAAATGCCTGCCATTTGGTCACATAGTCTGTGAATAGCCCCATAAAACTGTAATCAACAAATGTCCCCAAACTCTTATCCAGATTGGCTAACATTGGCAAAAAGGCTACCAAAAGCATAACAGGGAGACTAATAACCTGAGCTTCCACCTGACTCCTAGTCACTAAGCCTAAGAAAAGATAAGTCAAAATAATGACAAGAGAGGTTAAGAAAACAATCGCCCCATAATTAACAAGATTTTCAATCGAAATTCCCAAAATTAGGGGAACGGCTCCCATGATAATCAGAGTCAAGACGAAGGGTATCACCAAAGTCGATGCAAGATACTCATAGCCTCTCACACCACTCAAGAGCAGGGTTCGTAGATTGCCCTTTTCTTTTTCTTCCGACAAAATAACCGTAATCGGATTACCCACGGCCATCACGAGAGAGAAGGGGAGACAGATGGCTAAGAGAGCCAAAGCTTCCATCTCTCCACCGCCACCTTGTGTCTCCAAGAGGTATTTATAAAAATAGACGAAGGCAAACGGTAGTAGGATTTGAAGTAAGATACTTTTATTGGAAAAAATAATTTGGAGACGTAACCACAATAAAGCCGACATTCGCTTAAACATTTAATTCTCCTCCTGTCAATGAAATGAAAATATCTTCCAGAGTTGGTTCACAAGAATGGATCGAAACAAGCTCCTCCAACGGATCTGCTAAAGTCACTGCTAAATCCGTAAAAGCAACCACCTGCTGATTGCCATCCACATAGTGAAGGGTGACTTTTCTATCCGTATTGTACTTCTGAATCAAATCCGCAGGATTACCTTCCTCAACTAATCTCCCCTTATGGAGTAAGGCTAGATGATCGCACAAAAGTGTTGCCTCGTGCATATCATGAGTGGTCAGAAAAATCGTGGTTCCCGCTGCTTTTAACTCCAAAATCAAGTCATGGATAGTCCGTGATGTCGCAGGATCTAGACCAGAAGTTGGCTCGTCCAGAAATAGAACTTTCGGCTGATTGATTAGCGCTCGCACCAAAAACATCCGCTGCTTCATCCCTGTTGATAGCTTTTCAGCAATCTTATTTCTACTTTCATACAAACCAACGTTTTGCAACAACTCATCAACCCGTGATGTTGGAACCCCGTGGAACTTGCTGTAAAACAGGAGATTTTTATAAAGAGTCATTTTTTCATAAAAACCACTTGTATCCCCCACTAGCCCAATTTGTTCCAATTCATCAGCTGACAACTCACCTGAGCTCTTACCTAGAATAGTAGCCTGACCACCATCCGATGAGAGCTGCCCCGTCAAGATGTTGATCATGGTCGTTTTCCCAGAACCCGAAGGTCCCAGAAAACCAAAAATCTCACCTGACTCAATCGCAAAGCTAATATCATCTAAGGCGGTAAATGTCCCAAACTTCTTTCGGATACCCCGAACCTCAATTGCTCGCCCTACACTCATGATGTCTTCCTTTCTAAACAGCTCTTTACTTATGATTCAATAATCTATCAAGTAACACATTATTTAACAATAACTTACGGTACAGTAAATACCATCCAAGTCACAATTATTAACAAAAATTTGAGCCTTTTCATATTTCACACCCCTTGCTTTCTTACTGGTGTTGATATCTATATTTAGCAACCACATCATTAGTCGAATAAACCTTATAGACTACTCAAAGCTGAAAATCTAAGATCCAAATAAAACGCTTTCAAACTTTATGAGTTCATTATAATGAACTCATAAAAATAAGACCATGACATAAATGTCATGGTCTTATTTAATTTAAATAGAATCCTTTTCTCTTTCCATTTGGATATTAGCCGCTAAAATTTCATCACCAAAATTCTGTGCTAACAAGAATGCCAAATCATAACATTCCCTAGCCTTTTCTACATCATGCTCCGCATATAAATAGTACTTAGCATCGTAAATAAAAGCGAGCGGTTTAGCACTATGTTGCTGAGTCTCCGCAATAATAACATGCATCCTATCTGATAGTCTTTTTATATGAGAATACTCCGCATGATCCAAGTATACTCCTGCTATTGCTGTTAATGCCCCCAATATCTCAGCATTATAGTACTCATCTCCTGAAATTTTCTGTTCTAAAACCTTTATCTCTAACGACTTTAAGAGGCTTCTATCATAATCCTTATCTTGACACTGAAGAGCATAGTAGGAAATCAACAATAAATCATTTACAGTATAGTATGTTTTCAAAAAGAGCTGTTTAAAAAAATCCTCAAAAACATCCTCTGCTGCTGCCGTCTTGCCTGTCGATCGGTAATCCAATGTGTTGTCAACCAGCTCCAGCATATAAAGTTCTTCTTCCGGCAAATAATCGAAGTATTTCTCATAAGGGGACCTCTAAAAACTAAATTTCTGAAAATCTAAATGTTGATTTATCAAGGTTTGAGTGATTCAATTTGAAGAAAAACTGGGGTTTTTAGAGGTTCCCATAAATATCCTCAACCATCTGGATTTTCTTAGCCAAGCGTTCCTCATCTCCGTAGGTTGGAAACTTAAATAGTTGGTATTTAATGGAAAAATATTCATCTGGAATAGCAATACTCTCTCCTGCTAAAAGGATCGCTAAATCAGTCTCTAAAACTTGAGCAATATATTCGAGTTTAATAAGCGAAGGTAGCGATTGACCGAGTTCAATCCGGGCTAGCTGGCGAACCGTCAACTCTTCCTCACCTCCGCACAACCTCTCCCGAGAAAAACCTTTTTTCTCTCTCTCTTCTCTGATTTTCTTTCCAATGATTTCTTTCACACTCATAGCATCCACCTCTTTATAGAACTATTATAACACGCAGATACTAAAAATAAGAGGAAGATGAACTGGAGACCAAGATTTAAAAAACAACTCTAGTAAATAGGCTGGATCCCCCCCCGACTTTATCATCTAAAAATAAACAAAGAGCAGCTAACCCCTTGTACCCCAAGGGATTTGGCTAGTCTTTTTCTTATTTGGGTGTTGTATATGAAGCCTTGGAACCACTCAAGGTATGAATATTCTCTGAAAACATATCCCTTTCAATCTGATATTGGCAAAGGAGAGATAGGCAAGTTCTAAAATGAACTTGTACATCATTCTATGTTTAGCTTTTAGCATCTAGATCACCCATCATTTTACTCCAAAAAATGCTTTTATTTCTTGAGGATCACTAACGTAGGTAACATCCGAGACATCCACTGTTTTAGGCGTTACATCTCTGCGGAGTGCTTTTAGAAGACTATCCGCTGATGCAGCAGTAAAACTAAAGTCACTGGTAAATGTTTTTGTAGCCATTATAAAAACCTCCTTTGTTCGCTAACTTTAGACTATTGTAACAAAAAAAAGTGCTAAAAGCACCTAAAAACTGCATTTCAAGCTGTCTTAGCCACCACAAAAACCCTGCCCCTCTTCTTGAGGAGCAGGGTCTAGCTACGACTAATTCCGCAGTTCTAATACTAGGGCACCTCTAAAAACCAGAAGTATTCCGTCATATAAAAAAAGAAGGGACTCTTGTCCTCTAATTTCCAGCAAAAGT
>NZ_JAOBSU010000092.1:0-6918 GCF_025447695.1 Streptococcus danieliae
TCCGCACTACCAAATAGGAATACCTACTTATTTGAAATAAGGCGACAATAAGTATGAGTTTTTAGAGGTGCCCATAAGAATATTCGTGAGAGGACAAGCTCTTATTGGCCTCCAACAGTACTTCTCGATGTAATTTTTCAATCAATTCCCAATCCCGACTTTCAATCGCCATCGTAAAGCTGACCATCATGCCCGCAAAGTCATGTCGGAATCCCCTTAAGTCCTGATAGAGGCAACCTAACTTTTTACACAACTTAGCCATCGGAAGCCGTGCCTCCCTTTCTTCTTTTTCAAAAGCAAGAATAGACAAACGCAAACGTAAGATAACAAAAGCAAATCCATAAAGCGAGGCCGTTCGCAAGAAGTTAAAGCAACCAAGAGATAAAAAGGAACAGCTGCACATTTGCGACAGGGTTAACAGCAAATGGATCAACATAAAGCACAAAAAGGAGCTCCGCACCTGCTGTTGAAAACGCGGTTCATCCAACAAGACCAAATAGCGATGAACATAGTGAAAGCAGAGACAGAGGGTATAGGTCGACAAACCTGCAACTACACCATATAGGAGCACATGAAAATCCACAAACACCCGATGATCCACAATCGCGTACAAACCGAATAGAAAAAAACTACGTAATAAATCAAAACCTAGATACAGAATTCCGACCGAATAGGCCGAGAACGAAAAACTCTCATAGGTATTTCGATACAGAATCCAAGACAGGAAAAAAGGTTCTACCAGAAGAAATAGATGAAAGATCGGAGGATAAGAGATTCCAAACCCTATCAACAGTAGCTCATACAAGCAGAAACCACTAAAGAAAGGCATTTTTAAACGATTTCTCAGTAGACTAAAAAAGAGCCAGCCCAGGCTCCCAGAACGGATCAGCAATAAAAGCAGAAGAAACGGACTCTCCTGTCCTAAAAACAAATGAACTTCCATAGCAACTGTATACTATATCTTAAAATAGCCTCCTAAAGGGATTCAAATCCCAAGATGTACCCCAAACTGCCTGAAATGAAACAACACAAGACCATTTCTAAAAAAACAAGCAGATATTTTCATAAGAGCCGTCAAAAAAAGAACTGGCTATAGACCAGTCCTCTATTCTACTATAGACTCTATCTACATGATCCCAGCAGGATTCGAACCTGCGACCGTTCGCTTAGAAGGCGAATGCTCTATCCGGCTGAGCTATGGGACCAACACGATTTATTCTACCAAATAAACCCTCCAAATGCAAGCAGTTCGAAGAACCTCAACTGCTGAAAGGAACTATTTATGGTAAGGGCTCCCTTCCTGAATCATAAAGGAACGATAGATCTGCTCAACCAGAACCAATTTCATCAACTGGTGGGGTAAAGTCATTAATCCAAAGCTGAGAAGTAAATGAGCCCGTTTTTTTAATTTTTCAGACAGTCCCAAACTCCCACCAATCACAAAGGTCAAAGTAGAATAACCTTTTAAAGTTGCCTGAGCCAAGGCTTGACTGAAAGCTTCAGAAGACTGCAAGCGACCTTCAATGGCTAAAACGACCAGGTAATCACGTTCCTGGATTTTAGCCATAATCTTTTGGTGTTCTTTTTCAATGATTTGATCCTTTTCACTTTGGCTGGCCCGATCTGGGATTCGTTCATCGGCCAATTCAATCATCTCGACCTGTGTAAAACGTGACAGCCGTTTCTGATATTCTTGGATTCCGTCACGCAGATACTTTTCTTTTAGTTTTCCCACTGTGATAATTTTTACTTTCATATCCCCATTATACACAAAGTTATCCACAATGTGTGGATAACTTTGTGGATTTAAGCTATAATTAAGTCTGATTTTATATAGTCAACTTGTGAATTGGAGGTCCACATGAAACATAAATCATTAAAAACACCTGTGATTGCTGCTGGTATCCTCGGACTTAGTTTTTTAGGAGGCTATGCTGGAAGTCAGCTTTCTCAAAATCAAATGCTCATGAACAACCAGACTCAAGTTGTTCCCCAAAAAACGCAAAAACATGAAACCAGTACAACACTAGCTGTTAATAAAGTACAAAATGCCGTTGTATCTGTGATTAGCTATACTGAAAACAACCAAAGTAATAGTATTTTTAATCTGAGTCCTAGCGATAATGGCGAAGATATGGCTGCTGGAGAAGGTTCTGGGGTTATCTATAAAAAAGATAATAAACATGCCTATCTCGTCACCAATACCCATGTCATTTCTGGGGCAGATCGTCTCGATATTCAATTCGCTGATGGAAGCAAGGTCGAAGGCGAGGTGGTCGGTTCCGATGTCTATTCAGATATTTCGGTAGTCCGCATTCCTGCTGATAAAGTCCAAGAAGTTGCAACACTAGGCGATTCTAGTCAACTAAGCATTGGAGAAACAGCCATTGCAATCGGAAGCCCTCTGGGAACCGACTATGCAAATTCCGTCACCCAAGGAATTATCTCCAGCTTGGAACGGACGGTTACCTCGCGTTCAGAAGATGGCCAAACCATCTCCACTAAAGCCTTACAAACTGATGCAGCCATTAACCCAGGAAACTCTGGCGGTCCCCTCATCAACATTGACGGACAGGTGATTGGGATTACATCCAGTAAGATTGCTTCCAGCATCTCTGGCGTATCCGTTGAAGGTATGGGCTTTGCCATTCCTTCTAATGAAGTTATTGCCATCGTCGAACAACTGGAGCAAAATGGTTCCGTTAATCGACCAGCCCTTGGCATCAGCATGACCAACCTGACAAACCTTTCAACCAGTGACTTGGACCAACTCCAACTGCCTGAAACAATTCAAAGCGGTGTTGTGATCCGCTCCATCCAAGCTGGTTTCCCTGTTGACGGTAAATTGAAACAATACGACGTCATTACCAAGATTGACGACAGCGAAATCCAGTCAACTAGCGATTTACAAACCGCTCTTTACAGTAAAAAACTAAACGACACCGTCACCATTGAATATTACCGCGATGGTAAGTTAGAAAAAGTTGAAGTAAAACTCGACAAATCAACCAAAGACCTAAAACAATAGTCCCTACACCGCTTTACAATTTCGTAAGGCGGTGTTATACTTTACAAATGGATTACATGACAGACATTCGGATTGCAGAAATTCAAACCAATCCGTATCAACCAAGACGACAATTTTCAGAGCAGGCCTTGACAGAATTAAGTCAATCCATCGCTGTCAACGGCCTCATTCAACCCATCATTGTCCGTCAATCCCCCATTACCGGTTACGAATTATTGGCTGGGGAACGGCGCTTACGCGCCTGTAAAAAGCTAGGCTGGTCCACCATTCCAGCTCTGGTTAAAGACTTGTCCAACTCCCAGATGATGGAACAAGCCATTATTGAAAACTTACAACGAGAAGATTTAAATCCCATCGAGGAAGCACTGGCCTTCCAAAAACTGGTTCAACACGGCTTAACCCATGAAGACATTGGCCAGCAACTGGGCAAATCCCGCCCCTATATTAGCAACAGCCTCCGTCTCCTAAAGCTAGCCCCTACCTTACAAGAGGCCCTCATTCAAGGAAATATTAGCCCTGGACACGCGCGCCTCCTGCTTCCTTTAGCAGTTGAAAAACAACTCTACCTCCTAGAAGAAATCCAAAGTAAGGGCTGGTCGGTACGTCAGCTAGAGGCTGCCTTGAAACACAAAGAGGAAACTCCAAAAACGAAAAAAACAGATCCCTTCCTTGCAGATGCCGAACGTCAACTTCAAGAAAGTCTCGGCACGCGCATTCAAATCCAACAAAAAGCTAACAACCAGGGAAGTATCACTATTTTCTACAAAGACCTTGATGAATACGAGCGAATTATCCACAAGTTAAAATAGACTTGTGGGTTTTTCTTTTTTATTCTCAAAATTATTCACAAGCCAAAAGTTGATTTTTCAACAGTTCTGACTGGAATTCACAGGTTGTGGAAAACTTTTTCTAAACATGTGGATATCAATTCACAGGTTGTGGAAAACTTTTAGCTGTGATATAATCCTACTAATCGAGTTATACACAGGAAAGGAATCGCTATGGACAAAAATCAACAATTTTGGCAGCGTTTTTTAGAATTAAGCCAACAAACAAATGACGCTGAATCCATCCAGTTTTTTGTCGATAGGGCTGAACTTGTTTCAATTGATGGAGACACCATTACAGTTTACCTGGACAATCCCATCAAACAAGACTATTGGGAGAATAATTTCCAAGAAAATCTCCGCGTTGCTGGCTTTGAACTCTATCACGTTGATTTCAAAGTGCACTACGTTTTTGAGCGTCCACTTGCCTACCAAGAGCAGTACAGGGCAGCTCCCCAGGTCCAGCCTCAAAATCGGGAAGATACAGGACTGATCAGGAAACATCGCTTTGACAACTTTGTCCGCGGAGATGGGAATATCCATGCCCTGGGGGCAGCCCTAGCTGTTGTCGAAGCACCAGGGAATACCTACAATCCCCTATTCATTTATGGCGGCCCGGGTCTCGGAAAAACCCATCTGATCAATGCTCTTGGAAATGCCTTTTTCGAAGACTACCCTAATAATCGAGTTCTCTACATCTCGGCTGAAAGCTTTCTCAATTCCTTTATCGAAAGCATTCGCTTGGCCAATACCGAAGATTTTAAAGAGCGTTTCCGCAACCTGGACTTGCTGATTATTGATGATATCCAATCACTCAACAAAGACACCATGGCCAGCACTCAGGAAGAATTGTTCAATACCTTCGAAACCCTCTTCAAAAAAGAAAAACAAATTGTCTTTACCAGTGACCGTAGACCCGATCAACTAAATGGCATGCCCGAGCGTTTGATTAACCGCTTTGAATGGGGCCTAATCACTGACATCACACCTCCTGACTATGAAACACGGATTGCCATCCTTCAAGCCAAAACCCAGAATCTTCCCTACACCTTCCCCATTGAAACCTTCGAATACCTAGCCAATCAATTCGATAGCAACGTGCGAGAACTAGAGGGCGCTCTAAATGACATCCGACTCGTTGCAGATGTCCAAGGAGTTGAAACCATTACCGTCGAATTGGCCGCTCAAGCCATCCGTTCTCGCAAAGAAGATGTTCGACGGATTACCGTTATCCCAATCGAAAATATCCAAGAAGAAGTTGGCAAATTCTACGGAATCAGTGTCAAGGAAATTAAAGGGAGCTCTCGGAAACAACACATCGTCCTGGCTCGTTCAGTTGCCATGTATCTTAGTCGCGAACTGACAGATAACTCTCAACCCAAAATTGGCAAAGCTTTCGGGGGCAAAGACCACACAACTGTCATCCATGCCCATCGAAAAATCAAAAAACAAATTAAAGATGACCAAAGTTTATTTTTGGAAATTGAGGAAATTAAAAAGAACCTGAAAAAGTAGCTGTGGATAACTCCCGAAGTTTTCCCCAAGTTATTCACAGGTTGTGCACAAGTCTAACCTCACTTGTGGACTCACTTGAAGCGACTTTTCCACAAGATCCACAAGCCCTACTACTAATACTTAACAATTAATAACTAAAATAATAAATAAAGGAGACCCCATGTTTCAATTTTCAATTAACAAGAATTTTTTTCTTCAAGCTCTGAATACAGTGAAACGTGCCATTAGTACCAAAAATGCAATTCCCATTCTATCAACCTTAAAAATAGAAGTAGCAGCTGAAGGGATTACCTTAATTGGTTCCAACGGTCAGATCTCAATTGAAAACTTTATTTCAATTGACCAAGAAAATGCTGGCCTAGTCATTGATGCCCCAGGTAGTTTGCTGTTAGAAGCTAATTTTTTCATTAATGTCGTTTCCAGCCTTCCATCCGTTGAATTGGAGTTGAAAGAAATTGAAAATCACCAATTGATTCTTAAAAGTGGCAAGTCTGAGATTACCCTAAAAGGAAAAGACAGTCATCAGTATCCTCGAATTCAGGAAGTCCCAACAACCAATCCCCTCCTATTGGAAACGAAAGTCCTTAAGGAACTCATTTCAGAAACAGCCTTTGCAGCAAGTAATCAGGAAAGTCGCCCAATCCTAACAGGGGTTCACTTTGTTCTCAATGATCAGAAACAACTTAAAACAGTGGCCACTGACTCCCACCGGCTAAGCCAAAAAGTAATTCAACTGGAGAATGTGGGCGATCATTTTGATGTGGTCGTTCCCAGCCGTTCTTTGAAGGAATTTACAGCTGTCTTTGATGACGCAATTGAAACAGTTAAGGTTTATTTTGCCCACAACCAAATGCTCTTCAAAAGTGAGTATATTTCCTTTTACACGCGTTTGCTAGAAGGAAATTACCCGGATACAGACCGCTTGATTCCAAAAGAGTTTAATAGTCAAATTACGTTCAATGTTGCTAGCCTGCGGCAAGCTATGGAGCGGGCACGGCTTCTTTCCAATGCGACCGAGAATGGAACTGTCAAAATGGAAATCAAAGACCAGATAGTCCGTTCCTATGTTCATTCTCCAGAGGTGGGACAGGTTGACGAAGAGTTAGAAACGATTCATCTTGTTGGGGAAGACTTGACGATCAGTTTTAACCCTAACTATTTGATTGAGGCCTTAAAGGCGATTAAGGCTGAGGAAGTCGAGCTTAGCTTTATTTCTCATATTCGACCTTTTACCTTAAAAGGAATGGAAGATGATCATCTGATTCAGTTAATTACTCCAGTTCGGACCAATTAGGAGGTAGGATGTATCAAGTTGGAACTAGGATTGAAATGAAAAAACCGCATGCCTGTCTGGTTAAAGAGACGGGTAAGAAGGCCAATGATTGGGAAGTTCTACGCTTAGGGGCCGATATTAAACTGCGGTGTCACAATTGCCAGCATTTGATTATGATGAGTCGGCATGATTTTGAACAAAAAATAAAACGAATTTTACAATAAATGGAGCCTTAGGGGGTGTGACTGGCCAATTTCTGTTTAGAAAGAGAAATT
>NZ_JAOBSU010000093.1:0-6844 GCF_025447695.1 Streptococcus danieliae
ACGCTTTGGTTTACGAATGAATTTGATTGCTGGTATTATCAATTTTGAAGGATAGTTAACGTTTCGCAGGAAGTCTACTTACATGGTTACCCAAGATGATTTTCGGAAATTGGGGAATCAGCTCCCAGAGCTAGCTCCTAATCAAATTGCTGTGATTCAAGCTAAAGAAGGCAAACAGATACAGCGGATTCGACTAGATAAACAGGTTTTTGAAACTGTAGAAGGTTCTTCGGATGCTACATTCCCTGGTTTAGCCAATACGTTAGCGGGCATGGTTTTCGTTCTTCCTAATGATGATGTTCTAAGTGCATTCCAAAAGTTTTACGATCTTCCACTAAGCTACCGTGTTTTTGCGGATATCAGTAAGGCTGAAATCAATGCTGTCGCAGAAGCAGAAGGGGATGTGTACTTGGTTCAGGATGAAGATGGAAAGTGGACAGCAGACATATCTCTTAAAGAAGATTTTGTGGTGATGCTACTTGGTTTTTCAGGTGGTTTCCTCTTCACAGGTTTCCTACTGGGACTCAGTTTCCTTCTAGGTGCTGCTTTGATCATCTATTACAAGCAATACTCTGAGGGGCATGAAGACAAGAAATCCTATCGGATTCTCCAAGAAGTTGGGATGAGTCAGTCAGCAGTTAAGAAAACCATCAATTCGCAAGTCTTATTGGTCTTCTTTATGCCCTTGGGAATGGCTGCCCTGCATTTCCTCGTATCACTGGTTATGCTTAAGCAGATGTTGGCCTTTTTTGGAGTGACTTCCTCCAGCATGATTTATATCGTGAGTGGGGCGACCCTCGTGATCATTGGTCTACTCTACTACCTCATCTACAAGTTAACCAGCCGCACCTATTATCGGATTATTGAACGGTAGGTTATCTTCCATTGATCAAAGGCTACGAACGATTGTGTTCTAGCCTTTTTTCCTTGATTTTAGGTTCTCTTTTTATTTTTTGCCGAAAAGGTGTTAGACTATTCATATGAAACAAAGTGTCGTATACATTGTCGAGGATGATGCGCTGATTGTCGATCTCCTTAAACAGCACCTGGGCCAGAGGCATCAGGTGATGAGTGTGCAGAATTTCCAGGCGGTTAGTCAAGAGGTTGAAGACCTGCAGCCGGATATTATTCTAATGGATATCAGCCTACCCTATTACAATGGCTTTTACTGGACGACGGAAATCCGGAAGAGCATGACCATGCCGATTATCTTTATTTCTTCAAGCGATGACGAGATGAATGCGGTTATGGCCATGAATATGGGCGGGGATGATTTTGTCACTAAGCCTTTCTCCTTGGAAGTCTTAGATGCCAAAATCGGCGCTTTTTTACGCCGGATCCATCAGTTTACACCAACCCAAGAGTATCGTGTCGAAGGCTTTCAGTTAAGTTTGGATGGTCGCTTGCGTCAGGGCCAGCAGCAGGTCCAATTGACCCCGACCGAGACACGGATTCTCAAAGCTCTTTTTCAAAACCAGGGCCAGGTTGTCAGCAAGGAAGATCTGCTCAAGGACTTGTGGGAGAATGAAGAATTTATTGACCAAAATACCCTCAATGTGAACATGACCCGCTTGCGGAAAAAGGTTGCCGAAGTCGGCTTTGATCGGATTCATACCGTCCGAGGAGTGGGGTACTTGGTCAAATGATAAGGATGTTTCTACGTGAATACCGGACTTTCTTTCTCGCTTACTTCTTATTGGCCGGCTCTTTTCTGCTCCTGTTTTATCTCTATCAACTTCCCTGGACCTTCTTTGTACAATCCATCCTTTTAGCCAGCACTATCTTTCTAATTATTATGCTCAGCCTTTTTTGGAAATTTTTTCATCGCATGAACGTTCTAAAGGATGGCATTCATGAGGCCGATCTCTATATCTTAAATAGGCCTATTGATCGCGCTTATTTAGCCTTATTGGAGAAGGAGAAGGATGAGACCCGCCAACAACTCTTGGCCTATAAGAAAAGGGAGGAGGACCTCCAAGCCTTGGTCAAGTTATGGTCCCATCAAATGAAGGTGCCCCTGGCCGCCCTCTCGCTGATGAGCCAAACCAAGCAGTTGGATCCGCAAAGTGTCGATAGCCAGCTCCTGCGCCTGGATAACTACCAAGCCAACCTGCTCAACTACCTCAAACTCAGCAATCAAAGCAGTGATTTCCGATTCGAAGAAGTCGATGTCCGCCCCATCATGGTTGATTTGGTTAAAAAATATCGGACACACTTTTTACATAAACAAATTGCTGTTAGCATTGACGGTGACTGGACCCTCAAATCGGACCGTAAATGGCTGGCCTTCTCCCTCTCCCAAATACTGGATAATGCCATCAAATATAGCAGCGAAGGCGGCCTAATTCAGATCCTAATGGACCAGGGCGTTACCATTCGTGACCAAGGAATCGGTATCCTGGCTGAAGACATCCCCCGCCTCTTCGACCAAGGCTTTACCGGCTTCAATGGTCGCGAACACCAGAAAGCTAGTGACTTCGGACTCTACCTGACTAAGCGCGTGCTAGACCAACTGGAACTAGACATTCAGGTAACCAGTCAAGTGGACCAAGGAACAGAGGTTGTAGTCCGAAAGAAATAGGGAAGCTTTTCAGTAATTGTTTGTCCAACTTTTGGGGGTCAGTTCAGAAGATGATCCAATAAGAACCTTTCATGCGTTTGTCGTTGCTAAAATGTTATTTTGGTTGACAAAAACATGAATCGGCAGAACAACTTCCCCTACTAACACAAGATTATATCCACTGGTGGAATCACAAATGTAGACATTCGACACTGAATAATCTATCACTACTCAGGAGACTTCAGCTCAAGCTAGAGCGAACGATGAAAACTCCTTATAAAAAGTATCTAACTTAAAATTGACATTACAATATGTATTTGGTACAATTTATTTATCAACATATTGTATTTGTTGATAAATAAAAGACAAGGAGACAAGCATGGTCGTAACAAAAGACGAAGCACGCGAACTTACTCGCCGTTGCTAATAACAAAGGAGGGGAGCAAGTTATTACTACTCTCCTCTTTTTGTTATGTTTTAAATTATCTAAAGGAGGATCCAGTATGTATAGATTAAAAGAAGCTGTTGTCTATTTTAGAAAAGGTGAGTATACTGTTTTGCAACATGGTAAGAAGAGATGGAGTATTTTGGATCAAGATTCATCAGTGTTTTCATATTTATCGAAGAATGAGCTAATTAAAGATACAGATAATGAATATGTGAATTTTTTGATAACAGAAAATCTTGTAACAACTGTAGTAGAATATCCAAAAGATAAATTCATCAAAAATAGATACTATTTTGAGAATATCCAAAAGGGAACTTCAAATTCTTTTCAATCAAATTTTAATACAATGACTGTATTAATTTTAGGATTAGGAGGAATAGGCACTGTTGTTTTGTCAAATCTAATTGCTATGGGAGTTAAAAATTTTATTCTTATTGACGGAGATACTGTTGATGTTTCGAATTTAAACAGACAACTATTCTTTGATTCTGAGGATATTGGTAAATCTAAAGTAGAGATTGTAGCGCAAAAAGCTCTTGCCATTGATAGCGATATAAATATCAAAACATTGAAATGTTTTATCAAAACAAAACATGACATCGAATCGTTGAAACACTATAAATTTGATTTACTAGTTAATGCAGCAGATACACCCAATAATTTAATATCACTCATTTTGAATAATCTTAAGAGTTTCCCTTTTAACTTCATTACATCAGGAGTTGGTTTAGATTCAGGAATGTTTTCAACCATAATCACAGCTGAAAATCATTCAATAGCTGCACAATATTTTACAATTGATTCAGGTAAAGAAATTTTTCCGATATTAAAAGCATCGATATCACCAACTAATATGCTTATTGGTTCTTTTGTTTCAAATGAAATCCTTAAATTCTATACACATCAAATAAAGGAAGAAGCAAGTATTCATATATTTAGCTTTTCAGACTATAGTTTAGAAAGAGAATTTATTATATGAAAATAGGCATAGATGTTGTCCCAGAAACGCTACTTCCATGCAATGTCAAATCTTATGCTAGCAAATGTTTATCAAGTTTATTTTTTGATCCAATATATTCAGAGAAGAATCCACATCGATTAGCGGATGTAAATAAGATTGGGAAAGATGAATGGGAGATAATACTAAGAGAAAGATATTGGTCTAATGGTAAAAAAATAACAGCTCATAATTTCCTTGAAACGTTACGTTATTATATTGAATCTGATTCGTTTATAACGAAAGAATTAGATGTTGTTTTAGGTTGGCAAAAGATTAGGAAAAATAAAATAGATCCGTTAAATGCTGAGATACAGATTGATGGAGAAACAAAAATTAGAATACGTACATTTGAGAATGTCGATTTAAAAAAGATTTTATCAAATATTGAGTTAACGATATTGCCGATATTTAAAGAGGAGTTTGTTAATGTTAGCTCAGGTGCATTTATTATTGATAGTGTAGAATCCAGTGTCTTTCAACCTAACAATTTTCATCCACTAATGCTTGAAGAGCAACTTGTATTTGTCTTAGCAGAGACTGTTGAAGATTCCACGGCTCTCTATAATGCTTCTTTGATAGATTCAACTTCTACAACTTTATATGAAGAGGAGAAGATAAAAAGTTTGAAGGGAAATTTTGTCAAAAGAGACTCATCAATACATGTTGCATTGATATTAAATAGTAAAAAGTCATCAAAAATGAAGACAAAAATCGCATCTAATGCGATGATAACTGAGTTTCTAAATATTAATAAAAAAAGTGACTATTTTTTTGAAGAAGAACAGATGAGTGAAGAAGGGCTAGTTCGTAGATTATCTTCAGAAAATTTTTCTAATTTTTCATGCTATTTAACGAAGTATTTTCCTAATGAAGAAAATGTTTCTAGATTGCTTCCAGAAGTCGCCATGAAAATTATTCCACTTGATTTCTCGTATGATCAACTCGGCGAAGAAGCAGACTTTATATTCTCACTCTTTCGATTGAATATTGAAAGTGAATATTCGTTACTTTTATTCTATATAAATTATATAGAAACTGAAAAGCTCGATGAATATATAGAATTGTTGAACGAAATCAATATTTTCCATCTAGACACAGACAGTAAAAAAAAGATAGAATCCTTTTTAAATAGATACTGCAAACTAGTTCCTATTGGGAATATAGAGCATCAATACGTTGTTCGTGAATCCTCTAAACTTGATTTTCTTGTTGATGAGAATGATTCTTACTATTTAGTTAGAAAGTGATTCAGTATAAATTGGGAGGCGAAGTATGTTAAAATCCAAAACTCACTCAATAATATATATGTACGGATTCTGGTCATATTTGTTTTTTGAAAGGTCTATTTGGAGTGTATATCTATTAGCACAAGGAATAAATGCTGTGCAGATTGGTCTGCTTCAAACAGTATTATCTTTTGCGATGTTTTTGTTTGAACTTCCATCAGGTGTGCTATCTGATCGATTTGGGGAGAAGTTCACATTATTTATTGGACATAGCTTAACAATAGCTTATCTACTAATAATGTGGATGTCACCAAATATATATATGTTGGTATTTGCCTTTTTCTTATATGGGTTTGGCCTATCTATGATTTCAGGTAGTGATCAAACTCTTCTGTATAATCAAGAAGGGGAGAAAAGCTACCAAGAGAAAATAGGAGTCTATAATGCTATCAGTATTGCAAGTTTAGCTCTGAGTTCATTTCTTGGTGGAATCTTTTCACAAGAATCTTGGGTTTTAGTCTTTATCGCTGGAATTGTGACACAGTTAGTTGCAATTTTTACATTGTTAGGAGTAGCATCGACTAAACAAAATTTAGCTGATTATCATCCAGAAAATTCTATTTCGATACAAGGGATACTAAAGTCTTTAAAGCAAGTCCTAATAGGAAAATCTAAGCTGAAATATTTGTTGATTGGAATTGCAACTTTTCAGGCGGTACTGTCAGTTCTCTATAATTTTGTTCAACTTTTATTTGTAGAGAAGGGGCAGGGTGCTTTTGAAATTTCAATGATTACAACCTTAGGATTAATTGTTGCAGCAATTTCTTCAATGTTAATGAATGCATTGAATAATCGCTTTACAACTAAGAAGATAGTTATCACATCACTGACAATCTTATTAGCCATAGGATTCCTATTTAAATTAAAGAATATTGCTGTTATCATTGTAATTTGTCTCATATATGAGTTTATTTACGAACTAGTAGATACTAGTTTGAATGCGACATTGCATGAAGAAGTGGAAGACCAAGTTAGAACATCTTTAATTTCAACTGGGAATACGCTCACATCATTTTTGATGCTGATAAGTAATTTTCTATTCACTATTCTAGTAAATAGGATTTCGGTTAGCTCACTATTTTTAATGGGAATATTCATCACAGTTCTGGTAACATCTTTCTGTTTAAGGAAGTACTATCAGTAAATATCTGTTTGTAGTAATCTTGTACCCAAATTATTCATACCTCAAAGAAACTAGGGTAAATATCCAAAAAATCATCAGAATCAAGCAATAACAAGTGCTGGTTCTGATGATTTTTATTGTTGTCCAAACAATACAAAGTAAGCGCCCAATAACAAGGGTAAGCGCCCAATAACAGGGTATCTTCCGATAAAGTAGAAATCTAGCTATACTAGTCTCAGAAAACATGAGGAGAGTGTACAATATAGTAGAATGAAACAAAAACCGCACACTTTGTGCTATACTATTTTTATGGCATATTCATACTTAACAAAAATCAAAATCTGAATTAGAATAGATAGTATGAAATTCACACAAGATCAAATTAAAGAATTAAAATCAGCTCTTAAAAATAAACAATATTCTGCCT
>NZ_JAOBSU010000094.1:0-6840 GCF_025447695.1 Streptococcus danieliae
TTGCTTTTTTTTGCACTCTGAATTACAAAAAAAGTTGCATGGAGAGCAAGCTTTCCACACAACTTATTATAGAACCTGAATTCTTTCTCCAGTACCGCCTCCTGGACATCCCCTACTATTTTGCCATTTACACCTATATCCTTTTTGGCATCACCTTTACCGGATTTTTAATTTATTCTTGGCTTTATTTGCATTTGCCTAAAAAGAAAAATTATGACTTCATCATCATCCATGGGGCCGGCCTCCTGGGCGGTGAAAAGGTGACACCCCTGCTCCGGAAGCGGGTAGATAAGGCCATCGAAGCCTTCCGCAAGTCCACCAATCCAGCCATCCAACTCATCGCCAGCGGCGGCCAAGGACCCGATGAAAAAATCAGCGAAGCCCAGGCCATCCAAAACTACATCCTGGAAACCACTGACATCCCGAAAACGGCTATCCTCCTGGAAGACCGCTCGGTCAACACCTACCAGAACCTGCTCTACTCCAAGCAACTGGGCGAAAGCCTGGTCACAGACCCTCGCTTCCTCTTTGTCACCAACGACTACCATGTCTTCCGCACCAGCATCTACGCCCAACAAATCGGCATGAAAGGCGACGGCCTCGGCTGTAACACCGCCAGCTACTACATCCCCAGTGCCTTCCTCCGCGAACTCGTCGCCATCATCGTTCGCCTCAAATGGCTCTACTTCGTCTTCTACGCCCTCTTCTTCTTACTAATCTGGGCGTCCTTCCATTAAAACCTACTGAGAAAGAGACAGACAAATCATCCCACTGTCTCTCTCTCAGTTTTTTGTTATAATGGAAAACATGGATACTTTAATCAAAACAATCGCAAAAAATGGGGCCTTTCGGGCCTATGTCGTAGATGCGACCGAAACCGTACGGGCAGCGCAGGAGGCTCATCAGACCTTGGCTTCTTCAACTGTTGCTTTGGGGCGGACACTGATTGCCAATCTGATGCTGGCAGCCAATCAAAAGGGCGACAGCAAGATCACCCTCAAGGTGATTGGTGATTCCTCCTTTGGTCACATCATTTCTGTTGCCAACACCCAGGGTCAAGTCAAGGGTTACATCCAGAATGCTGGGGTAGACATCAAAAAAACGGCCACCGGTGAAGTTCTGGTTGGACCGTTTATGGGAAATGGCTTCTTTATCGTTATTACAGACTACGGGATGGGCAATCCCTACACATCTACCACTCCACTGATCAGCGGGGAAATCGGCGAGGACTTTGCCTACTACTTGACTGAGAGTGAGCAGACACCGTCTGCGGTTGGGCTCAATGTCCTGTTGGATGAACATGACCGTGTCAAAGTGGCTGGTGGTTTCATGCTGCAAGTGCTTCCCGGTGCCAAGGAAGCGGACATTGCCCGCTTTGAGAAACGGATTCAGGAGATGCCAGCCATTTCCAGCTTGTTGCAGTCGGAAGACCACATTGAGGCCTTGCTGACAGCTATTTATGGGGACGATGCCTATAGCCGCCTGAGCGAAGAGCCAATCGCTTTTCATTGCGACTGTAGCCGCGAACGGTTCCTCAACGCCTTGGCTAGCCTGCCCAATCAGGACTTGCAAGAGATGGCCGACCAAGACAAGGGAGCTGAGATTGTCTGTCAATTTTGCCAAAAAGAATACCGATTTACCGATCATGATTTAGAGGAACTCATCAATGAAAAATCTTAATACTCCGTTCAAAATTGGAAGTGTCGAGATTCCCAACCGGACGATCCTAGCCCCAATGGCTGGGGTCACCAACTCTGCCTTCCGGACAATTGCCAAGGAGCTTGGCGCTGGTCTGGTGGTGATGGAGATGGTCTCTGATAAGGGGATCCAATACAATAACGAAAAAACGCTCCACATGTTGCATATCGACGAGGGAGAAAACCCTGTCTCCATTCAACTTTTCGGGAGTGACGCGGATAGTCTGTCTCGGGCTGCGGAATTTATTCAGGAAAATACCCGCACCGATATCGTGGACATCAATATGGGCTGCCCGGTCAACAAGGTTGTGAAAAACGAGGCGGGGGCTAAATGGCTCAAGGATCCCGATAAAATCTACCATATCCTCAAAACTGTCAAGTCCCACTTGGATATTCCCCTCACCGTCAAAATGCGGACCGGTTGGGCGGATCCAAGCTTGGCTGTTGAAAATGCCCTCGCAGCTGAAAGTGCCGGGGTGGATGCCCTAGCCATGCACGGCCGGACCCGGGAACAAATGTACACTGGTGTCGCTGACCTGGAGACCCTCCAAACAGTGGCCCAAGCCCTAACCAAAATCCCCTTCATTGCTAACGGAGACATCCGAACCGCCGAAGAGGCTAAGCAACGCTTGGAGGTTGTCGGTGCTGATGCCGTCATGGTCGGCCGCGCTGCAATGGGAAATCCTTATATCTTCAACCAAATCAACCACTACCTCGAAACCGGTGAGCTCCTCCCTGATCTCAGCTTTGAAGACAAGATGCGTATTGCCTACGAGCACCTACGCCGCCTCATCAACCTCAAGGGTGAGTACGTTGCCATCCGTGAGTTCCGCGGCCTCGCTCCCCACTACCTCCGTGGTAGCTCCGGTGCAGCCAAACTCCGTGGTGCCATCGCCCGTGCCGAAAGCCTCGCGGAAATCGAAGACCTCCTCCAATTGCAGGAGGTTAAGAGCTAATTCTTTCATAAACAAACACCCCCATCGACAGCAATCCTCACAAAAGGAAGGCAGCAATGGGGGTATTTTTTGTCAAGCCAGTTCGGCAGCTCACAGGCAATCCTCTTTCAAGTCCTGGATAGTTTCTTGGAGTACCTGAAGATTCTGATTCAGCTTCAGCAAGACCAGCGAGCCTTGAATTCGGACTAGCACCTGCTAGACTTCTTTCAGATAGAGAAAATCTGTTTGAACCTCATCTCCCATCACAAAGTCGTGGTGACCGACCTGCCGAAAGCCATTTTTCTGATAAAAGCCCAGAGCTGGGACGTTGTGTTCCCAGACTCCGAGCCAGATAGCGGTTTTCCCCCATTTGCGGGCCTGATCTAGGGCAAAATCCATCAACTCTTGCCCTAACCCCCGGCCCTTATGATCTGGATGAATATAAATCCGCTCAATTTCCAAACTATTTTCATGGATAGACTCCGTTTGGGCCTCGCCTTCGTTGAGGCGCAGGTAACCGAGAATCTGCTCCCCTTCTTGGTAGAAGTAATAAGCGACTTGAGGATCCCCTAATTCTTTCTTCAAACGGGACAAGTCATAGGCTGTATCCAAGTGCTCCTGCAGATTTTCCTCAGAAGTTGTTCCCTGAAAGGTAGCCCGGTAGGTGAGGCAGCTCAGGTCTTGGAGTAGCTGAACCTCCTCCAAACTGACTGGTCGAATCATATCCGCCTAATTCCTTCCTAAATTTGAATATTCATTTTCAACTGGCCACCCTTAACTCCAATTTTCAAAATTGATCCCGGTGGCAAGTCCCCAGCCAAGAGGTATTCTGATAGAGGATCTTCCACTAAACTTTGTAGAGTTCGACGAAGTGGCCGGGCCCCATTTTCCGGATCATAACCCTTTTGCGCCAAGAGTTTCAAAGCGCTCGGCTGGAACTTCAAGGTGACATCCTTAGCCTTCAAGGCTGCAATCATCGGTTTGACCATCACCTTGACAATTTCCTGCATTTGCTCGGCCGTGAGGCTATGGAAGACAACCTTTTCATCAATCCGATTCAAGAATTCCGGACGGTAGGTCTTTTTCAATTCCTCAAACATCCGTTGCTCCATATTTTTAGGATCAAAGCGCAGGTCCCCTGCGCCAAAGCCGACAACCTTGTCATCGCGGAGAGCCGTGGCGCCCAAATTGGATGTCATGATAATCAAGGTGTTGGAGAAATCCACCTTGCGCCCCCGACTATCTGTCAGAACCCCATCGTCAAGGACCTGCAAGAGCAGATTGAAGATATCCGGATGGGCCTTCTCCACCTCGTCAAAGAGAAGTACCGAATAAGGACGATTACGGACCTTCTCGGTCAATTCTCCGCCTTCTTCATAGCCCACATAGCCCGGAGGGGCTCCGTTTAAACGGCTGGCCGCAAACTTCTCCATATACTCACTCATATCAAAGCGGATCAAAGCCTCTTCATCATCAAAAAGCAACTCTGCCAAGGCCTTGGCCAATTCTGTTTTCCCGACCCCAGTTGGACCCAAGAAGAGGAAAGAACCAATCGGCCGCTTGCCAGTCTGTAGCCCTGAGCGATTGCGACGAATCGCCCGACTGATGGCTGAAACAGCCTGGTCCTGGCCAATCACCCGCTTGTGGAGCTCCGCCTCCAAGTTTAAGTATTTCTTAGACTCCGAATGAGATAACTTCTGCACCGGAATCCCCGACAAACGACTCAAGGTTTCCAAAACATCTTCAGCCGTCACCCGATACTGGAACACCACCGGCTTCTGAGCCTCTTTGACCAACTTACGGGCCTTACTAAACTCTTCCTGCATCAAAGCCCGATCCAGCGCGGTCAAACCATTACTGTCGTATTCTGAGCTAGTCAAGCTGCGGTTCTGGACAGTTGCGGCTGCTTCATCCAAGAGGTCAATGGCAGAATCTGGTAGACGTTTGGCGGTCAAATACCGCTTGGCTGTTTGGACAGCCGTTTGCAAGGCCTCATCCTCGATGGAAACCTGGTGGTGCTCCTCATAACGCGGCCGGAGCCCCTGTAAAATAGCCAGGGTATCTGCTTCCTTGGGCTCTTCAATGGTCACCTTGGCAAAGCGACGAACCAAGGCCGCGTCTTTTTCAATATGCTTCTGGTATTCCTCTTGGGTCGTCGCCCCAACCGTCCGTAGACTACCGCGCGCCAAGGCTGGTTTAAGAATGTTGGCGGCATCCAGGGTGGAATCAATCCCGCTACCGGAGCCGATAATGGTGTGGAGTTCATCAATGAAGAGGATGATATTGCCTTCTTTTTCAATATCCTCAATGATATTGTTCATCCGCTCCTCAAAATCTCCACGGAAGCGCGTGCCGGCGATCACATTCATCAAGTCCAACTCCATCACCCGCATGTCTTGAAGAGCTACGGGAATCTGACCTTGGGCAATCCGCTGGGCTAATCCCAAGGCTAAGGCAGTCTTACCGACCCCGGAATCCCCCACCAGCACGGGATTGTTTTTGGTCTTGCGGCTGAGGATGTGGATCATCCGGTCGATTTCTTCCTCCCGCCCAACAACAGGCTCCAAGAGGCCGGCATGGGCAGCAGCAGTCAAGTCACGACTATAATCTTCAAGACCACCACTTTGACTCGGGGGCATGCCCATCATGTTGGCCATTTGCTGAGAACTTGGCCGGCTACCACGGAAAAACTGCCGAATGGCCTTGATCTCATCCTTGGACCAGCCTGCCCGCTCCTCAACATCCTTGCGCAACTCCTGCAATTTTTTGGACTCCTCTTTATGCTCGGGATCAAAGCCAGATGCATAGAGGAGCTGGGTTGCCAAGGATTCTCTTTCTTTTAAAAGGACAAGAAAAATATGCTCCGTCCCCAGCTCATCCTCACCTAAGTGCTGGGCCAACGCCTCACCCCGCTCGAAGACTTTTTCCATCAGCGGAGAAAAAGGAAAGATCTTTAAGTTCTTCGATTTCCGATAGGGATAACCGATAACCTCTTCGACTTTTTCTTCCAAAAGATCTAAATTAATCGGCGAATCCTTAAAGACGGAGCCGACAATACTATAGGGATTGACTAAAAATCCGGTCAATAGGTGCCAGGTCTCTAAGTGGTCTCGGCCGTAATTATTGGCAAAGGCATGAGATACTTCGAGAGTCTCAATTAGTGCGTTTGAATACTTCATTCTTATCCTCTTCTGTCAATTTCTTTCAATAATTGGCGCATCATCTGAGTCCGCAAATGAGGACCGTCTGGGCCAAGGACACTATCCAGGGCAACAGCCAGCAGCCAAGTTGCCTCACGTCTGGCCAAAAGCCCTTCTTCAACGAGGAGCCACAAAAGATCTTCATAAACTTGCTCGCTTAATTGGGAAGCCAACTTTTCCTGGAGCTCCAATAACATCTGGTGGTGGTTGGAGTAAGAAATGCGCGCAATCCGGATATAGCCACCGCCCCCACGCTTACTCTCGACAAGGTAGCCCTTACTTTCTGTAAAACGAGTCTTAATCACATAGTTAATCTGGCTAGGGACCACTTGAAAGAGTTCCGCTAGCTCACCCCGCTTGAGCACCGCCATATCCATCTGCTCCAAGAGCTGCTTGATATGTTCTTCAATATTATCGGAGGTATTTCTTGCTACCATGGAAGTCCTTTCTAATTTACTGAGCACTCCATCTTCGTCACTTGGTCTCCCAAAGTACTTATTCGTAAAAGAAACCCAAAAATGAAATCTGACTATCTTTGACTTTTATTATATCCTAATTCTCACCAGAATTAAAGGATTAAAAAGGTCTAGTAGACCTTGAAACCCGAGCCTAAAAATTCAAAAGCGAGGTGGGGCGGGGAACCTTTTTAACCCGAGCCCAAAAATTCAAAAGCGAGGTAGGTCTAGTAGACCTTGAAACCCGAGCACAGAAATTCAAAAGCAAGGACAGGTTCGGGGAACCTTGAAATCCGAGCCCAAAAATTCGAAAGCAAGCCAGGGAGTGCAGACCTGATTAACTCCAGTCTAGAAGTTGAAAAGCCAATGGATTCCCGAATCAGGCAGGGAACTCATTAGAGGTCGCTGCCGTCCATCACCACAGTCGCTAATGGTTTCAAAAAGTGTGCGCCAAATGAAAAAGGCAGGGAAACAAGGGTTCTTTGTCAAGTTGTGTGGAATCCCTGAAAACTGACAATATAGAATAAAGACAATCTTCCTTCCTCCCCTCCTT
>NZ_JAOBSU010000095.1:0-6826 GCF_025447695.1 Streptococcus danieliae
ATTTTTATGAAATTGATGAGGAGGAGTCAGGATCCTGACATTATTTTCAAAAAGAATAAGCAACGGGAATGATTCGTTGGATTTTTTCCAGCCTTTTTCTGATTTTCAATGTGGTATAATGGAAGGAAGTTAGAAAAGGAAGTGAAGCATGAAATTTACTGATTTTCAATTAAAGGACTTTCTTCAGCAAGCTTTGAAGGAAATCAATTTTTACCAACCGACTGAGGTTCAGGAACGGTTGATTCCGGTTGTCTTGGCTGGGAAGGATTTGGTGGGAGAATCTAAGACAGGTTCTGGTAAAACCCACACCTTTTTACTACCAATTTTTCAGCAATTAGAGGATAGTGATTATACTCAGGCTGTGATTACGGCGCCCAGTCGAGAACTGGCCGAACAAATCTATCAAGCCTGTAAGCAGCTGGCGAGCCACGCACCCTTCTCTGTTCGTTTAGCCAATTATGTGGGTGGGACTGATAAGGCGCGTCAAATTGAGCGTCTGGCTAAAAATCAGCCCCACCTTGTTATCGGGACGCCAGGTCGTATTTATGACTTGGTCGATAGTGGCGCTTTAGATATCCATAAAACAAGAACATTTGTTGTTGATGAGGCGGATATGACACTGGATATGGGCTTTTTAGAAACGGTCGATCGGATCGCTTCACGTTTGCCCAAAGAGGTTCAAATCTTGGTCTTTTCAGCGACCATTCCGCAAAAACTGCAACCCTTCCTGAAGAAGTATTTGCAACAACCTGTGATGGAGCAGATTGCAACCAAAACGGTAATTTCAGATACTATCGACAATTGGTTGGTGTCGACTAAGGGGCGCGACCGGAATGCCTTGATTTATCAGATGTCTCAAATGATGCAGCCTTACTTGGCGATGATTTTTGTTAATACCAAGGACCGAGCAGAGGAGCTTTATCTCTATTTGCAGCAACAAGGACTAAAAGTTGCGCGCATCCATGGAGATATCCCAGCCCGTGAACGAAAACGGACCATGAACCAGATTAAAAACCTGGACTATAGCTTTGTGGTAGCGACAGACCTTGCAGCCCGTGGGATTGATATTGAAGGAGTCAGTCATGTCATTAATGATGCGATTCCTCAGGATCTCTCCTTTTTCATCCATCGGGTTGGTCGGACTGGCCGGAATGGCTTGGATGGAACAGCCATCACCCTCTATTCGCCACAAGATGATTCAGCTATCCGTGATTTGGAAAAAATGGGTATCCGTTTTTTACCAAAAGAAATCAAGGATGGAGAATTTGTTGAAACCTATGACCGGGATCGTCGGGCACAACGAGAGAAAAAACGTGAAAAACTGGACACTGAAATGATCGGCTTGGTCAAAAAGAAGAAAAAGAACATTAAGCCGGGCTATAAGAAAAAAATTCAGTGGGCCGTTAATGAAAAACGAAGAAAAACCAAGAGGGCTGAACGCAGAGCCCAAGGCCGTGCAGAACGTAAGGCGAAGCGACAGACCTTTTAGGAAGTAAGAGGTAGTGTATGATTCCTAATCTAGGAGTAACTTTTTATGAAAATTTAATGAATAGTTTGCCAGATGGTCAATTGTTTAGTGTGCGGGCAGTTTTTGATGGACTACCACGGATTCTGGAACGGTTGCCCATTACTTTGGGGTTGACCTTGGCAGGTTCGATCTTTGGGTTGATGTTGGCGATTCTGTTTGCTCTGGTTAAAATTCGGCGGGTGCGGATTTTATACCCGATTCAAGCTGTTTTTGTCAGCTTTTTGCGTGGGACCCCGATTTTGGTACAACTGATGTTAACCTACTACGGGATTCCCCTCCTCTTGAAGGCCGTGAATCAGAGTCTTGGGACTGCTTGGAATATTAATGCCATCCCGGCAGCTGTCTTTGCCATTGTAGCCTTTGCCTTTAATGAAGCCGCTTATGCTAGTGAGACGATTCGTGCAGCTATCTTAGCGGTGGATCCAGGTGAGGTGGAGGCCGCCCGCAGTTTAGGGATGACCGAAAGCCAAGTTTACCGCCGTGTGGTTTTCCCCAATGCAGCTGTGATTGCCCTCCCAACCTTAATTAACAATTTGATTGGTCTGACCAAGGGAACTTCCCTGGCCTTTAATGCCGGGGTTGTGGAAATCTTTGCCCAGGCTCAAATTTTGGGTGGAACAGATTACCGTTACTTTGAACGCTTTATCTCTGTTTCCCTTGTTTACTGGGGTGTGAGCATTCTAGTCGAGCAATTTGGACGCTGGTGGGAGCGCCGCCTGGCGATTGGCGATGAATAGGAGGTCTCAGATGATTACGATTAAGGGATTGAGTAAAAAATTCGGGAAACAGGTCGTTTTGGATAAGTTGGATGTAGAGATCCATCAGGGCGAAGTGATTGCCTTGATTGGTTCTTCAGGAGCTGGGAAGTCAACCTTTCTACGGAGCCTTAATTTTTTGGAAACCGCTGATATTGGAACCATTCAAATTGGTGATAGCCTTTTAGATGTCAAAACTGCAAACAAGGATGATATCCTGAAGCTACGCCAACGCCTGTCGATGGTTTTCCAGCAGTTTAATCTCTTTTCCAGACGGACAGTTTTAGAAAATGTCATGGAGGGCTTGGTCCAGGTTAAGAAAATGCCGGTCCCCAAGGCTAAAGATTTAGCGCTTAAGGAGCTGACCAAGGTTGGTCTGGCCGATAAGGTGGACCAGTATCCCAAACAACTATCTGGGGGACAAAAACAACGGGTTGGTTTAGCCCGGGCTTTGGCCATGAAACCAAGTGTGCTCTTGCTGGATGAACCGACTTCTGCCTTGGATCCTGAGTTGGTTCGCGAAGTGGAAAAGGCAATTAGCCAGGCCGCCGAGGACGGGCAAACCATGATTTTGGTGAGTCACGATATGGCCTTTGTCGAGCAAGTAGCGGATCGCGTTTTATTCTTGGAAAAAGGAAAAATTATCGAAGAGGGAACTCCGGAGCAAATTTTCCACCATCCCAAGCAAGAGCGGACCAAGAACTTCTTGGCCAATTATCGTCGAGAAGAGGCGGTTTAAGGATGTTGGCGCAAATGCTGATGCTCTATTTTCAGAGCCTGTTGGTGACAAGTCTGCTGGTGCTTATTTTAGGTGTCTATTATTATTTTCAAGGCTTGTCTAAGGGAATTGAGAAACGAACAATGCGACATGAGGTCTTGATTGCTTCTTGTCTGGTGATTCCAATCTTTTCTTTTGCGGTTATGGCCCTCTTGATTGTCTTCTAGGTCGACTTTCTTGAAATAAAGCTCAGAGGGGTCTATAATGACAGTAGAAGAATTCTAAGGAGAAACTCTTTATGTACGATACAATTATTATTGGAGCTGGCCCAGCTGGAATGACCGCTGCTCTCTATGCAGCTCGTGGGAATCTCAAGGTTGCCCTTCTTGAGCGTGGGATTCCTGGTGGTCAGTTGAACAACACAGCTGATATTGAAAACTATCCAGGTTTTGCTAAGATTTCTGGTCCAGAGTTGGCAGACCACATGTTCCAACCCTTAGAAGGTTTTGGAGTAGAATACATTTTCGGGCTGGTGTCATCGGTTGAAGATCAGGGAGATCATAAGATTGTGCACACAGATTCAGGGGACTTCCAAGCGAAGACCGTTGTTGTGGCGACAGGATCAGCTCATCGATCGCTAGGTGTTCCTGGTGAGGCAGAATACAACAGCCGCGGAGTTTCCTACTGTGCGGTCTGTGACGGAGCCTTTTTCCGCGATGAAGACATTTTAGTTGTTGGGGGCGGTGATTCAGCCGTTGAAGAAGCCCTTTTCTTAACGCAAATGGGTAAAAGTGTAACAATTGTTCACCGTCGTGACGAGCTTCGGGCCCAAAAGGTTCTCCAAGATCGTGCCTTTGCCAATGAAAAAATCCGCTTCATCTGGGATAGTGTCGTTAAGGAAATCAAAGGCGACGAGCGTAAAGTTCAAAGCGTTGTCTTAGAAAATGTCAAAACAGGTATGGTGACAGAAGAAGCCTTTGGAGCTGTCTTTATCTATGTCGGCTTGGATGCGGTGAGTGAATTTGTCAAAGACCTAGGAATCACAGATGAAAACGGCTGGATCCCTACCGATAAGGAAATGAAAACCAAGGTTAATGGCATCTATGCTGTTGGAGACATTCGTCAGAAGGATCTCCGTCAAATCACTACAGCTGTTGGTGATGGTGCCGTTGCTGGTCAACAAGTCTATAAATACATTTCAGAACAATAATTTAAAAGCTGGGCTAGTCCTGGCTTTTTTGCGGACCAAAAGCACCCTACAGAATCCTCTGTTTTCAACGTCTTTCGTATGGTATAATGGGACTAGTATTTTTGGAGGAGTTTTTATGTATCCAGATGATAGTTTGACCCTGCATACAGATTTGTATCAAATCAATATGATGCAAGTCTACTTTGAGCAAGGGATTCATCAGAAGCAATCTGTCTTTGAGTTGTATTTTCGAAAATTGCCCTTTAAAAATGGTTATGCCGTTTTTGCTGGCTTGGAGCGGGTTATCCAATATTTGGAGGAGTTGCGCTTTACAGAATCTGACCTAGCCTATCTTCGTGATCAAGGTTATGAAGAGGATTTTCTAGCTTATCTCGCCGATTTTCAATTGCAGATCACTGTTCGTTCGGTCCAAGAGGGGGATTTGGTTTTTGCCAATGAACCTTTGATGCAGATTGAGGGACCACTAGCTCAGTGTCAGTTAGTGGAAACAGCCCTGTTGAATATTATCAACTACCAGACCTTGATTGCGACCAAGGCTGCACGAATCAAATCCGTGATTGGGGATGAGCCGCTCTTGGAATTTGGGACTCGCCGAGCCCAGGAAATGGATGCAGCTATTTGGGGAACTCGAGCAGCCTTTATTGGAGGCGCCTCTGGGACCAGTAATGTCCGGGCTGGAAAACGTTTTGCCATTCCGGTGGCAGGGACCCATGCCCATTCGCTTGTCCAAGTCTACGGGAATGATTACCAGGCCTTTAAGGCTTATGCAAAAACGCATCGCAACTGCGTCTTCTTGGTCGACACTTATGATACGCTAAGACTTGGTGTGCCTGCGGCTATTCGTGTGGCCCAGGAGTTGGGAGATCAAATCAATTTCTTGGGTGTTCGGATTGATTCGGGCGATATTGCTTATATTTCTAAAAAAGTGCGCCAGCAACTGGATGATGCTGGATTTACAGAAGCAAAAATCTACGCATCGAACGATTTGGATGAGACAACGATTTTAAACCTTAAGATGCAAAAGGCTAAAATTGATGTCTGGGGAGTCGGGACCAAGTTAATTACAGCTTACGACCAGCCAGCTCTGGGCGCTGTTTATAAAATTGTGGCGATTGAAGATGAAACTGGCCATATGCGGGATACCATCAAGCTTTCCAGTAATGCTGAAAAAGTATCGACTCCTGGTAAAAAGCAAGTCTGGCGGATTACTAGTCGGGCCAAGGGGAAGTCTGAGGGAGACTATATTTCCTTTGCTGATCAGGACATTAATCAGCTGGAAGAATTGGATATGTTCCATCCGACTTACACCTATATCAACAAAAAGGTGCGAGACTTTGAGGGGATTCCAATGCTGATCCCAATCTATGATGAGGGACGTTTGATTTACCAGTCTCCAAGTCTAGTGGAGATTCAGGAACGTGCCCGGATAGCCTTTGACAATCTTTGGGATGAATACAAGCGGGTTTTGAACCCTCAAGATTATCCGGTTGATTTGGCGCGTGATGTTTGGGAAAACAAGATGAACTTGATTGAAAAAGTTCGCCGTCAGGCTTTAGAAGAAGGAGTGGACGCATGACCTTGCAAGAAACCATTATCCAAACGCTTGGGGTTCAGGCTGTCATTGACCCACGAGCTGAAATTCGTCGAAGTCTGGATTTCCTAAAGGAATACCTATTGAAACACCCCTTTTTGAAGTCCTATGTTCTAGGGATTTCAGGTGGACAGGATTCGACCCTGGCTGGCCGTCTAGCCCAGCTAGCTGTCGAGGAACTACGTCAGGAGACAGGCGATGCCAATTATCAATTTATAGCGGTTCGTCTGCCCTATGGTCAGCAATTGGATGAGGCCGATGCTCAAGCTGCTTTAGACTTTATCAAAGCCGACCAGGTAGTCACTGTTAATATTAAGCCAAGTGTCGATGCCCTTGTTGCCAGCTTAGAAGCAGCTGACCAAGCGATTAGTGATTTTAACAAAGGGAATGTAAAAGCCAGAGCACGTATGCAGGTCCAATATGCCCTAGCAGCTGCCCATCAGGGAGCCGTTATCGGAACCGATCACGCAGCTGAGAATCTAACAGGCTTCTTTACCAAGTTTGGTGATGGAGCAGCAGATATTCTGCCCCTCTACCGTTTGCACAAGGGTCAGGGACGTCAGCTCTTACAAGCCTTAAAGGCCCCTGCTGCCCTCTATGAAAAAATACCGACAGCTGATCTAGAAGAAGAAAAGCCCCTTCTAGCGGACGAACAAGCCCTCGGCGTTTCCTACCAAGCGATTGATGATTACCTGGAAGGAAAAACCGTAGCCGTTCAAGACCAAGCTCGAATCGAAGAACTATGGTTTAAAGCAGAACACAAACGGCATTTACCGATTACTATTTTTGACGATTTTTGGAAATAATCCCTTACCCAGCTCTTTCTCGGTCTAGGACTAGACTCTCCTGATAGGATCAGGGGAGTTTTTTTGATGGTTGAAAACATACTAAGCTTAGTAGTGAGGAAATCTCCGACGGGAGAAAGTACTCACTACTTTTCTTTATGTTAACCCAAATTATTCATACCTCAAACAACTCCGTGTAAATAGCTAAAAAATCATCAGAAATTGCCAAAAAACAATGG
>NZ_JAOBSU010000096.1:0-6804 GCF_025447695.1 Streptococcus danieliae
AAGGAGGGGAGGAAGGAAGATTGTCTTTATTCTATATTGTCAGTTTTCAGGGATTCCACACAACTTGACAAAGAACCGTTTTTTTGGATTCTTGGCCAAGTCTAGTGAAGGGGATTTAGTTGGATTTGGCAACAGAAGATCTATTCTGGTTGTGGGGAAAATAGGTGAGAACCACTCAACAGGCACTGTGAAAGTAGTCTGAAATTTTACATTAAGTATGTTAAAATGAATACAGGAATATTAAAGAAGAGTTGGTGTGATAATGGTGGATTTGAAGATTGAAATTGGTAAGAAAATCAAAACCATGCGGATGGCTAGAGGTTGGACGCAAGCGGACCTATGTGGAGATGAAACGAAATTAACCATCCGCCAACTGGCTCGGATTGAGAATGGTCAAGCCATGCCTACTATTCCTAAGCTAGCTTACCTAGCTCAAGAACTTGATGTGAACCTTCAGGATTTAGTGGATTTGGCTACAGTAGAACTCCCTAAAAAATATTTAGTCCTAAAGAATAAACTGATAAGGTATCATACTTACGGAGATCCGGACCGTATCGCCCAGCAAGAACAGATATTTGATGAGATTTATGATGAATTTTATGATAATTTGCCAGAGGAAGAGCAGTTATCCGTTGAAATCTTACAGGCCCAGGCCAATGTTTTTAGTAGTCTAGATGCAGGATTCGGATTAGGTCTGTTGGAAGAATATTTTCAACAGGTGTTGAAAAAGAATATCTATAGTTCCAATGATTTGCTGATTATTAATGTTTATTTCTTTTGTTGTGCAGTCGGATTAGAAGATAAGGAATATTTTGAGGAATTATCCAACAGAATTTTACTTTCTATTGATTATAGTGACTTGAATCATCTATACTTGTTAGAGCGGATTATCATTAGTATATTGGCTCAAACAGATTATAGAGATTATTTACCGTATATCAAAACTTTAAGAGAAATCATCGAAGAATCTAAGAACTATCAGCACAAACCGCTAGTTTATATGTTTGAAGCGAAGTACTGTATGGAAATTGAAGGGGACAAAGAAAAAATGATCGAATCTTACGATAAAGCGATTTTATTCGCAAAAATGCTGAATGATGATATTTTAGTGAAAAAACTTGAGCTGGAAAAAGAAAAAGATTTAGCAACCTGACTTCTAAGTCATGTTGCTTTTTTATTTTTTGAAGTATACTAGGAACAAGAAGAAAGCGATTCCAAAAAAATAAGGAGGTCGACTATGGCTCTGATTACGGCTCTACTAATGATAATTATTTGGATAATGGGATAAAATGTTTGATTAACTGTAATTGTAAACAAAATAGTGGAAAAGCTTCTAGGAAGTGAAATGAAAATCGAATGTATAGGTAGAGTTAAAAATGATTTTGAATGATTCAAATTGTTTGACTCTGATAAGAAGCTCATCTTAGCCTAAGGAGATTTTACTTCCAAGCTTTGTTGAGCAATTAAATCGAAAGGAGGAAAATCGGTAAGTCTATATTGGGAAACTTGCAACTCTATCGAATGTCACAAGGAACTAAGGAGGTACAGAGATGATTTTAACAGACACAGACTTACAAAAAATTCAAGGTGGTGGGTCTTTGAGTTTAATTGATTTAGAGTATCAACGTAGACGCCCCAAGGGGGAGATTCGCTTACCACCTCCCATTAAACCAAAACCAGAAATTATGTAAGGGGTGAATATATGAAAAAATGGAGAAATCGACTCAGGCGACTCTAGTTACAGTATGCATTTACCTTAGTTTTGGGAATCTAGATACGGCATAGGGTGTCATGAAGGTTAGGTCTTTGAAATGGTCATAGATGAACCAGGAGGTTACTATGCTAAAGAAGAAGTCTCTCAATAAAAGAATTATGACTGGAATCCGATATATGATTCCTTTATCAATAGTCGCAGTCTGTATCATGATGGAAGCTCAACTGAATTTTATGTATATTTTTGCAAATAGTATGATTCTTTATTTTACTAGTGATTTGAGCGAAGAGTGACTTAAAATTGATTATTTCTTATACCTATTTTTATTGATGCTAGCAACTGCTTTGCAGATTTCGATTCAGATGACTTCCTTTGTTGGGAAAAGCAAGAAGGAGAAGAAGGCTGTTAGTAGGATTCTGTGGGTTATTGTGCTTACTTCGATCGTTGTAGATATTTTATTTCCATAAGATTTGTTAGTGATAGGGCTCTTAAAAGATTTAAAGAAAACTACACTGCCAATTTTGGTCTTGCAAGAATTAAACTATTAGAGGAACATAATATGAAATTTAGGAGACGCCACTACCGTCCTCAAGTAGATAGTCGCGATTGCGGGGTTGCGTCATTGGCCATGATTTTTGGTTATTATGGTTCGTATTACTCGTTGGCGCGATTACGTGAATTAGCAAAGACAACAAAGGAGGGGACGACCGCATTTGGTCTAGTTAAGGTTGCGCAGGAGCTAGACTTTGACACTCAGGCTATTCAGGCAGATATGTCTCTCTTTGATGTAGAAGATTTGCTCTACCCCTTCATTGCACATGTTATCAAAGAAGGCAAGTTTCTTCACTATTATGTGGTGGTTGGGAAAGATAAGCATACGATCCATATTGCAGATCCCGACCCTACGGTTAAGTTGACGAAATTGTCCCGAGAACGGTTTGAACAAGAATGGACCGGTGTTTCTATTTTTCTCTCCCCATCTCCTAAATATCAAGTCTATAAAGAAAAAAAGAATGGTTTACTTTCCTTTGTTCCCATTCTGATTAGACAAAGGGGCTTGATTATAAGCATTATTTTGGCAACAATGCTTATAACTTTTATTAATATTATTGGATCCTACTATCTTCAGTCGATTATTGATACTTATGTTCCGAATCAGATGAAAACTACGCTAGGCATGGTTTCTCTTGGATTAGTTGTCGTTTACATTCTCCAACAGGTTCTTTCTTATACACAGGAATATCTACTTTTGATTTTAGGGAAAAGACTTTCGATTGACGTCATCTTACCTTATATTAAACACATATTCCATTTACCCATGTCATTCTTTGCAACTAGGCGTACAGGGGAGATTATTTCACGTTTTACGGATGCAAACTCGATTATTGATGCTTTAGCGAGCACGGTCCTCACCATTTTTTTGGATATCTCAACTATTTTGATTGTTTCACTTGTCTTATTTTATCAGAATGTCAACTTATTTTTTATTAGCCTTTTATCTCTGCCTATCTACACAGTCCTTATTTTATTTTTTGTAAAACCATTTGAAAAAATGAATCGTGAAACGATGGAAGCGAATGCGATATTGTCTTCTTCGATTATTGAAGATATCAATGGGGTTGAAACGATTAAATCTTTGACTAGTGAGACAGTTCGTTATCAAAAAATTGATAAGGAGTTTATCGATTACTTTAAAAAATCGTTCATCTATAGTCGTACAGAGAGTCTACAAAGAGCATTAAAGAAAATGGCACAACTTTTATTGAATGTAACAATTCTTTGGATGGGATCGCGTTTGGTGATGGATAGTCGGATGACCTTGGGACAATTAATTAGCTATAATACACTTTTGGTTTATTTTGTTAATCCATTAGAAAATATCATTAATCTTCAAACTAAGCTTCAGACTGCCCAAGTGGCCAATAATCGTCTGACTGAAGTCTATCTGGTCGAGTCAGAATTTGCGGAAGAAAAAACCGTGAGGGATTTTAGTTTGATTGAGGGGGATATTGTCTTTAAAGATGTCAGCTATAGATATGGCTATGGTCGAGAAGTTTTATCTGAGATTCAGCTAACTATTCAGAAAGGCTCTAAGGTTTCTTTTGTAGGTACCTCTGGATCTGGGAAGACTACCCTGGCGAAGATGATTGTGAATTTCTATGATGCGAATCAAGGGGAAATTACTTTAAATAATTTCAATATTAATCAGATTGATAAACGTGTTTTACGGCAATATATCAATTATCTACCGCAACAGCCCTATGTATTCAATGGGACAATCTTGGAAAACCTGCTTCTAGGTGCAAAAAAAGGAACAACAAAAGAAGATATTTTACGAGCAGTTGAAATAGCTGAGATTCGGACGGATATTGAGAAAATGCCATTGAATTATCAGACTGAATTGACATCTGATGGAGCAGGTATTTCAGGTGGTCAAAAACAGCGAATTGCCTTAGCCCGTGCTTTGTTAACTGATTCGCCAGTTTTGATTTTAGATGAAGCTACTAGTAATTTGGATATTTTGACCGAAAAACGTATTGTTGATAATCTGATGGCACTGAATAAAACCTTGATTTTTATCGCTCATCGTCTCACTATTGCGGAGCGTACAGAGCATATTGTTGTCTTGGATCAAGGAAAGATTATTGAGCAGGGGACTCATACTGACTTGATGGCTAAAGATGGTTTTTATGCTCATTTAGTAATGAGTTAGAAGGAGGAAAGTGCTTACAAATTTTATAATTTTAACTATAAAGGGCACCTCTAAAAACTAAATTTCTGAAAATCTAAATGTTGATTTATCAAGGTTTGAGTGATTCAATTTGAAGAAAAACTGGGGTTTTTAGAGGTCCCCTAAACATAATCTATTTTCAATACATATATAAATTAAAAAATTATTTAGAGGAGATAACAATGATGATTGATTTACCACTGTTAAACTTTGAAGATTTAGATCAGAATGAACTTTTAAGAATTGAGGGAGGAGTTTCTTGTTTTGAAGGAGTAGTAGGATTTGGGTCACTTGGAGCCTCTTTTGGACCGTGGGGAATGGTTGGCGGTGGATTAATTGGTGCTGCTGCTTATTGCGTGAATTAAAAATGATTGTATCACAGGAGGATAGGAATATGAAATTGAATACTTTTTATGAAATTGCTTGTTTGGATGATAAAACCTTATCTGGAGTAATTGGTGGAGGATACGGATTGCAGTGTGTTTTGGGTACTGCGGGCGGTGCGATACTCGGTGCTGCTGCAATGGGTCCTGCAGGTGCACTCGTAGGAGTAACAGCTGGTAGTACAGCATTTTGTTATTCTACTGTTCATTAGGGGTAGTAAAATATGTTAAAGAAATTTATTTTTAAACCAGCTTTTATTTTTATAGTTGGGATGTCATTGAAATTTATTTTTGAAATTATGAGTGGAGGTCCCTTAGAAGGTAAGGGAGTTCTTAGACTGATTCTAGTAATTTTGGGATTGTTACTCTGTATTTTAGGTGCTATCAAGACTATGAAAAAAGCTGAATTTTAAATTGACTAGAATCCTGATAGGAAGTTTTGGGAACCGTTCGGGAAATAGATGTCAGTAGAAAAAATAGTGTGATATGTTTATGGTGTCAAGTTGCAACTGGTAAAAATAGAATAAAGGAGATTTTAAGATGGATACAATGACAGTTGGTTATTTTGATGTACTATCAGAAAAAGATTTGCTTGAAATTGAAGGTGGTAACTGGGTTCAATGTGGTCTTGGAACTGTTGGGGGAGCTTTAACAGGAGCTTTAGCAGGTTCTGCGGTAGGGACAGTTACTCTTCCAGTTGTAGGAACGGTCTCCGGAGCAGCAGTTGGATTCTGGGGTGGCGGTGCTTCTGGTGCAGCAGCGTCTTGTTTCCCATAATAATTTGATAGTGAGGGATATTATGAAACAAGTAGTACCGTTCATAATTATGGTTTGTTTTATAATACTATCTATTTCGAATTTCGGAAGACCATTAAATTCTTTTGCTTGGATCTTGAATCTTACTGGCCTATCTGTTTTCATATTTTTGTTGATTGTTCACATAAAAAAGATAAACAGGAAGTAGATTCCAGAGATTGTCAAGAATTTTGTGTAAACTCTAAAGTAGAGTTTTACGGAGTGTGTCAAATGGATAAAGAAATTGTTTACGAAATATGGAGTTCTTAGAGTTTAAACCGTGCACTTAAATAGGTGGCTTAGAACACATAAAATATATTAAATTACTGTAAGGAGGTCCCCTTATCAAGAATACCCTGCTGATTCCGATTTTAATTACGCTTCTCTTAATCATACAAATAGGCACCAGGTCCACTGAACTTCGATTCTTTTACTTGAATGTATTAATCATGGTCTACACAATAGGCTCTATCTTTTCACTTGATTTCAAGGTTGGTAGAAAAACTTGATAAGTGTCCAATGAGCAAGTATGTATAAGGTAAAGTTGAAGTTAGCGGTGGATGAAAGTTTTACGGGATTATGGAAGGAGAAATTGAGGTATGGGGAACGTAATGTTATTTTTAGGGGTAATACTCACTGGTTTTTTGAATTATGTTCATTATGCCAATTTACGATTATTTTTGATCCTATCCTGCCTACAAGTTGTCTTTCTAATCGTTGTTCATTATCTAACAAAAAAGTTTACTTCAAATATTCCAATTGAGGAATCGAATTATCGGGTTAGTCTAAAGAAACTAGTAATTGTATCGATTTCAATATTATCATTAGGAATCTTACGAGGCCAGGTGATTTATTGTTTAAATCTGATTATTACCGCCTTTATGTGTCAATATATTGCGGTAAAAAATGGTTATAGACTGGCTACTTGAGTACTCTGTAATTAGATTACCAACTCCTTTGAGTAAGTGCTTGATTTTATTGCAAAGTAAACTTAAGGCTGATGGAGCAGTATGCTTTTGAATAAAAGCACAAAAAGAAAACAATCGGAAAAACAATGATTGATCTGTTCTCTCCGATTGTTTTTTGCGTGTTTAATCTTGGTTAATACTTAACAAAAATCAAAATCTGAATTATAATAGATAGTATGAAATTCACACAAGATCAAATTAAAGAATTAAAAT
>NZ_JAOBSU010000097.1:0-6682 GCF_025447695.1 Streptococcus danieliae
CTAGAGGCTTATTTACCATGGGCAAAACAAATACAAGAGCATTGTCGTTAAAGAAACCTCCAAGATTCAAAGCAAGCTGCTTACAATCTTGGAGGTTTTTTGATATACCCTGTTATTGGGCGCTTACTATGTTTTGACAAGAATGGACAAAATAAACGCGGAATTTTCAGAATATAATTGAAATAAAGACAATTCTGTGATTAAATAGTTTCAATGACGAAAGGTCAGGAACTAGTCTTTTAAAAATAATCCCTATTTTTAAAGGTCTGTGAAACGATCGGCTTTCTAGTTAGAGATCATCGGGTGTGTGGACTAGGTGTTTGCATCGACGGTCGGCTTATGGCTATTGAAACTGGAAAGAGTATGGAGATCGAGTGCATTGGAGTTGGCTTGTTAGATGAGAGTGGGTGGGTCGTCACAGTTGTGATGGCAGAGCCACGGGTCATCTGAGCTTTATGAAACGGTCTGTAGGAGTTTTCGTGAAGCTGATAAGTCAAGGAATAGCGGCATGATAGGAGGATGCTTATGAAAAAGAAGGAAAGGTTTTCCTTGAGAAAGTATAAAATTGGGACAGTTTCTGTCTTGTTGGGTGTGAGTTTATGGATGGGGGCTACTTCCTCTGTTTCGGCGGATGAGCTGAGTGTCGCTCCAGCAGCTCCCCAGGTAGAACTCCAGCAGGGAGCGTCGGATGTGAGCAATGCTCCAGAATTACCGCAGGTTTCAGTGGCAGAGTCTGCTGCTCAGGTAGCTGAGGCAGCAGCACCAGCGCCAGCTCCTGTGGAAGTTACGGCGCCTGTGATAGAAGCTCCGGTAGTTGCGGAGGCAACCCCAGCTGCTGCACCTGTGGTGGCTGCTGCGAGTCAGGAGCGGGTTCAGTCTGCGGAGGCGCGTCCGCAAAATGCGGATAGTAATGCTTTAATTACGGTTCCAGAGGTCTGGGATCGTGGATACAGAGGGCAGGGTCAAGTCGTGGCGATTATTGATTCGGGCCTCGATGTGGAGCATGATAGCCTGCGTCTGACAGATGTCTCAGAAGCCAAGTTTAAGAGTGCTGAGGATCTGGAGCGGGCCAAGGCGGCTGCTGGGATTGACTATGGTCGTTGGTATAGTGACAAGGTGGTCTTTGCTTACAACTATGTGGATGCCAACGATGTGATTAAAGAAGAGGATAAGCGATCGCACGGGATGCACGTTACCAGTATTGCAGCTGGAAATCCGAGTCGGCCGGCTGCGGGTCAGTTGATGTATGGGGTTGCTCCGGAAGCACAGGTTCTCTTTATGCGGGTTTTCTCAGACCGGAAGGCAACAACGGGTGCTCCTCTCTATGTGCGGGCGATTGAAGATGCGGTCAAGCTGGGGGCTGATAGTATCAACTTGAGTCTGGGTGGGGCCAATGGTTCGGTTGTCAATATGAGTGATACAGTGGTCGCTGCGATTGAAGCCGCTCGCCGGGCGGGTGTATCTGTAGTGATTGCGGCGGGGAATGATGGAGCTTTTGGTTCTGGTCACGCCCTACCTTTAGCCAGCCAGCCCGATTACGGTTTGGTCGGGACGCCGTCAACTGCGCGTGATGCTATCTCTGTTGCTTCTTACAATAATACAACAATGGGTCGGAAGGTCTTGAATATTATTGGTTTGGAGCAGGATGCTAGTTTGAATTATGGTCGCAGTTCCTTTGAAAATCCAGAAAAGAGTCCTATTAACTTTGAAATCGGTAAGGAATACGATTATGTGTTTGCCGGTCTCGGGAAAGAAGAGGATTTTGCCGGTTTGGATCTGGCAGGTAAGCTAGCCTTGATCCAACGTGGGGAGATTACCTTCTCGGACAAGATTGCGCATGCGACAGCGGCTGGTGCTGCAGGGGTTATCATCTTTAATAATCGTCCAGGTGAAGCCAATGTCAGCATGTCCTTAGATGAGACTGCTGTCGCGATTCCATCAGCTTTTATTCCCATGAAATTTGGTGAGGCCTTGGCCAGCCAGACTTTGAAGATTCAGTTTAATGATGAATCGGAGATTGTACCGAATCCGGAAGCTGGCCAGTTGTCAGACTTCTCGAGCTGGGGGCTGTCAGCGGATGGGGAGTTGAAACCAGATTTGGCGGCACCTGGAGGTAGCATTTATGCTGCGATCAATGATCAGGAGTATGCCAACATGCAGGGAACGAGTATGGCGGCGCCCCATGTTGCAGGAGCAGCGGTGTTAGTGAAACAAGCTCTGCAAGCTCAGTATCCAGATAAGACGCCGCAAGAATTAGAGGCTCTGGTTAAGCACCTTCTAATGTCAACAGCACGCCCGCATGTTCAAGCAGCAAGCTCGGTCTATACTTCTCCACGACAACAGGGGGCGGGATTGATTGATACAAAGGCGGCGCTTGCGACCGGTCTTTACCTGACTGGAGCTGATGGCTACAGCAGTGTGACCTTGGGTAATGTTGGGGATCGGTTTGACTTTACGGTGACCTTGCACAATTTAACCGCTCAAGACCAAACCCTAGAGTATGTGACACAGGTGACAACAGATACTGTTGAGGAAGGGCGGATTAGCTTGGTTCCGCGTTTGTTGCAAGAGGTTCCGGGTGGAACAGTAACGGTCAAAGCTCAGTCAGCAACAACTGTGACCATTTCCTTGGATGCGTCTAGGTTTGCGGAAGAACTCGGTCAGTTGATGCCGAATGGTTATTATCTGGAAGGTTTTGTCAGCTTCAAGGATCCAGTTGATGGGGGTGAAGTCGTTAGTCTCCCTTATGTCGGTTTCCGTGGTCAATTCCAAAACCTCGCGGTTGTGGAGCAGCCGATCTATGATCTTCTGGCGGATGGTCAAGGTGGTTTCTATTTCAGTCCCCAGAATCAGGTGATTGATGCCGATCAAGCTTATACAGGTTTGATTACTGATTCCAGTGAATTTGTAGTGTCGACCGGTAAGGCAGGCGAGTCTAGTTTGAAGACTCTTGGAGCCTTTAAGCAAGAGGACCAACAATTTACTCTTGTAGTAGATGGTGCTGGTAAACCTCATCTGGCCCTTTCGCCAAATGGGGACGGCAATCAGGATTCACTCGTCTTCAAGGGAGTGTTCCTCCGGAATTATACCAACCTGGTCGCAAGTGTCTATCGGGCAGATGACCTCGAGAGAAAGGAATCGCTATGGACCAGCCAGCCAGAGAGTGGCGATAAAAACTTCTTTGGTGGAAACGAGAAAAATGAGAAGGCGACGGTTCTGTATCAGACAGAATGGGCTGGTCGTGATAGCCAGGGCCAACGTCTGCCAGATGGTCGTTACCAGTATGTCTTGACCTATTATTCAGAAGTTCCTGGAGCTGAGGTGCAGACCATGGCCTTTGATGTGGTTGTGGATCGCCAGGCACCGGTGATTACCACAGCGACCTATGACGAGGCGCAGCTCCGTTTCCATCCAAGACCAGCCTTGGATCGTGGAGAATCAGGTCTTTACCGAGAGCGGGTCTTCTACTTGGTCAAAGATGAGTCCGGCTTTACAACCTTGTCTGTGATGCAGGCCGATGGCGATGTGACTGTTCAAGACCATCGTGTTTATGTAGCGCGGAATGAAGACGGTAGTTTCAGTCTCCCACTCGATTTAGCAGATCTTTCACAGTTCTACTATTCCGTCGAAGATTATGCGGGGAATGTTGTTTATGAAAAAGTTAAAAATTTGGTAGAAATTGGGAACGATCGTGGTCTGGTTAAGGTCTCTCTCTTAGACAAGGACACGGGTAAACCTCTATCAAATATCTATTCTTACTCTGTTCGTGATGAGTCTGGCCAGGTGGTTGCAGATATTCCTCGCTATGCAGGAGATTTGGATCGTCTCAAATTACCATTTGGAACCTACACCTTTGAACTCTTCTTGCATGATAGCGAGTGGTCATCGGTAGCCGGTGAAACCAAGTTTGTGGTACACCTGGATGAAACCAATAGTATTGCCAATGTTGACTTCCAAGCGCTTTTGAAAGAGAAGGCTCACTTGTTAGTAGATGTCGATCAACTTTTACCAGAAGGAGTGACCATGCAGCTCCTTGATGGACAACAAGCGCTACTTAACCTGCCACAAGCTAAATATTCGCAGACCGACTATGGAAAATTAGTACCAGTGGGTCATTACCAATTGGTTAGTCAGTTACCGGCTGGATATGAATTTTTAGAAGATTTGGATGTTGAAGTGTTGGCGGAGCGCTTGAATGTGAAACGTTTGACCTTGATCAATAAAACGGCCTTGGCTCACTATCTAGAAGAATTGGCTCAATTGGAGCAACTGGCCCTCTATTACAATGCGGATGATGCGCGTCGCCAAGAAGTGCTCCAAGCGCTGGATCGGGCACGGGAAGTGCTAGTCCAAAAACATGCGCAGGCTGAGGTCGATGGGGCTTTGACCAACCTTCGCCTAAGCACGGAAGCCCTCAATGGTTTGCCAACAGATGTGACAGCTCTTATCGCAGAACTGGGGGCTTATCCGGATCAAGTCCAACAAGCGGCTTATTACAATGCGGAGAGTGGGCTGCAAGTTGCCTACAACACACTTGTCAGAACCGCTCAACTGCTTCTATCTAAGGAGAACCTTCCTCAGGCAGAAGTTAACCAAGCCTTGGCTGATGTCCAAGCTGCCCGCCTCGCCCTCAACGGTCAGGCGACCAATTTGAGTCCACTAAACGCAGCGGTCGCAGCTTCCGCTTCCGTTCAATCAAGTCCAGCTTATTACAACGGTAGCGAGTCAAGTCGTCAGTCCTATGATGCCGCAGTGACTGCTGCCCAAGCTCTGTTAGTCCAAGGCACTGTGAGTCAAGTACAGGCTTCGCAAGCTCTAACCGCTGTGGAGGTTGCTAAGTCAGCCTTGGATGGTCAGGCGACTGATCTGAGTCAGTTGACCGCAGCGGTCGCAGTTTCCGCTTCCGTTCAATCAAGTTCAGCTTATTACAACGGTAGCGAGTCAAGTCGTCAGGCCTATGATGCCGCAGTGACCGCAGCCCAAGCTCTGTTAGGCCAAGGCACTGTGAGTCAAGTACAGGCTTCGCAAGCTCTAGCCGCTGTGGAGGCTGCCAAGTCAGCCTTGGATGGTCAGGCGACCGATTTGAGTCCACTAAACGCAGCGGTCGCAGCTTCCGCTTCCGTTCAATCAAGTCCAGCTTATTACAATGGTAGCGAGTCAAGCCGTCAGTCCTATGATGCAGCAGTGACCGCAGCCCAAGCTCTGTTAGGCCAAGGCACTGTGAGTCAAGTGCAGGCTTCGCAAGCTCTAGCCGCTGTGGAGGCTGCCAAGTCAGCCTTGGATGGTCAGGCGACCGATTTGAGTCCACTAAATGCAGCGGTCGCAGCTTCCGCTTCTGTTCAATCAAGTCCAGCTTATTACAACGGTAGCGAGTCAAGCCGTCAGCCCTATGATGCAGCAGTAGCGTCAGCTCAATCCTTGTTGTCCCAAGCCAATGTAAGCCAGGCTCAAGTTAACCAATCCTTGGCAACAGTTGAGGCTGCCAGGTCAGCCTTGGATGGTCAGGCGACCGAGCGATCAGCTCTTGAATCAGCGGTTCAGACTGCTAGTCTGTTACGGCAGACAGATGCGCGTTATCTGAATGCTTCGAAAGCTGTGAAGCAGGCTTATGATCAAGCCTTTGCACAAGTACAAGCCAGCTTGACAGACGAGTTGTTATCACAAGCTCAGGCGGATCAACTGTTGGCAGCGCTCTTAGCAGCCCAAGAAGCCTTGGATGGCCGTTCTAGTGTGAAATCTGAGGAAGAGACTCCTCTTTCTGGTAAAGAAGAGGAGGAAGTTGTTCTTTCTCCGATGGATCCTCCTCGAAGACGTTTGGTATCTAAGGGAGGTGCTTCTCCTAACCAGGTATCTAAGCAAGCTGTTTTTTGGAGTTCCAGTGTAGGGATATTGCCGAAAACAGCTAGTCGATCGAATCCCATGGTTCTTTGGCTAGGGTTTGTGAGTGGTCTTTTGGGTGTCTTTGTCTTTTTCCAAAAGAGAAGAAACTAGAGATTAAAAGGTAAACTTCATGTTGAGGTTTACCTTTTTGTGATAAAGTAGTAGGAGTGAAGTGATCATTTAAGGCTCATTGCATTTCAAAATTTGATCTTGTTAAGTCTCCTTGATCAATCTTAGAGAGTGTGGGCTTTGCTTGCTTCTATTGATACGATTCAATAGGTCTTAAAGGCCTGTGAACGACTGTTATCAGCTTATTACGATTCTTTGAAAATCAAAGTTATCCGTTCTCATATTACTTCTATTCTAAAATCACGACTCAAACGATTTTGGATGCCCACAAAGCGGTGCGATGCAGGTATAAGAAAGAGGGGAGTGAGACAGAACTAAATTTGAAAAAATTTAGTTCGTAGTCCCACCCCCGCAAGGCTGATTAGGCCCTCTTACGAGCTTGGAAAGCGAACGAAGAGGCCAATCAGCTACTGCGTCAAAAGCATTTTGTTAACCAAAGTTAATGAGGCTAGACTTCTGTCCCACTCCCTCGGTTCTATGCGTTAGCGAGAGCGCTTTGACCTAGTAGTTGATTGGGTTAAACAACAGTTGTTCGAAATCTGACCCAATCAATCTTGCGGGGTGGAATGTGTGAAGCAAGAGAGAAAGAGTATGAGTGAACCCAAATTATTCATACCTCAAACAACTCCGTGTAAATAGCTAAAAAATCATCAGAAATTGCCAAAAAACAATG
>NZ_JAOBSU010000098.1:0-6579 GCF_025447695.1 Streptococcus danieliae
TTTGCATTGGTCTGATCTAAAATCTATTGTCCATAGAGAATGGCTTTTTTCAGATTTTGAATTTCAATGAGTATTAGCTGCCAAAACTGTGCCCACCACGTGGAAGTGGCCTTTTCCAAACTACCCAAAGTAGCCCAGGTTACCGTCAACCTGGAGGATTCAGTGGCCCATGTGGATACCCAAGAAGCCTATAGCCAAGACCAGTACCAAGAAGCTCTAGGCCCCTTGCCTTATAAGGTAGTTGGTCTAGCAGGTGGGAAGTAGCAGGTAAGTGCTTGAAAAAACTGTGTAAAAAAAGAAAGAAGTAAGCTGCCCCGTGTAAGATTGGGCTATCTTGCTTCTTTTTTTTTTGTCATTTGGTTTACGATAGTCTTTAGATTTTGCCATATGTACCTCGCAAAAAAGTGGCTTACAGAGTTTGTAAGCCACTTAGTCAGTCGGTTTATTCTGGTGTCTGCCACCGCTTGGCCCTTATGTCCAAGATTACTATCGGATTTCGTTCTGGTGTCCGCCACCGCCTGGCCCTTATGTCCAAGATTACTATCAGATTGACCATGAGCCGACTACTCATCTACATATTCAGTCTACAGGATATAATCAAAAAAATCAAGCATTAACCATGACAAACGCATGAAAGTATCTAATTGATTTCTCTTCAGTCAGAACCTTTTTTACAGTCGTGATTTTAAATATCTATCAAATACCATACTCAAATGAAATTTTTTACATTTTAAACTCATACTCTTTCCAACATCTAGATTCTTCAAAACACTTAAACAGAATTTATCGATTAATTATCGGTTTCTGAAAACTTACAAAATCTACTTTTCTTCATGCGTTTGTCGTGAGCATTACCCCATTACTCTTTTAGAGACTATCATTTGTAAAGGCGTATATCCATTGTCATTAGAAATTAAAAAAGACCCCCACAACTCTCATACGGGACATCTGCTGTATGAAGGCTAGGGTGTCTGGTTACATCTTGGACGTTGAATTAGACTGTGATGCCGAGGGCGGCTTTAGCCAGCTGATCGGCCCGATCATTGAGAGGGTCGCCGCTGTGGGCGTGAACCTTACGGAAGTGGACTTGGATCTCTTGGCTGAAGTGGTCGAACTCTTTTTTGTAGGCTTGAGAGATTGGCTTGTTGGTCCGCCACTCGCCGGTGGCCCAGGATTCGACCCCTTGGTAGTCGTAGCAGATGGTGATGCTGGGGTAGTCGTGGAGCAGGGCCCATTTGATGGCAGCCAGGCTAGCCAAGCACTCGCCGGCAACTTGGTGGGCTTCTAAGAAGATGTCACGGTTTCCTGAGAAGGAGAGGCTTTCGATTTCCTGGCCGTTGAAGATGAAGGCGACGCCAGATCCGTAAGCCTTTTTGATCTTGTGATAGGAGCCATCCACGTAAGCAACAAGTTGATTATCGGTGATCGGAGCCTGCGGTTGCTCCTCCATGTAGGCCAGGGCTTCTTCCTGGCTGGTAAAAGATTTGTATTTGGCTCCAGAGAAGCCGTGCACTTGTTTTTGGGCGTCGGGCCAGGTGGTGTAGATGCCTGGCTGGCGCCCTTTTTTGACGGCGTAAAATTTCATAAGCATCCTTTCTAAAAATGGGCTTGGTAGAGGGTGGCGGAAATGGTGATGTCTGTTAGCTGGGTCCAGTCGAAGTCTTCCAGCCGGACTTGTTGGAGCAGGGGTGTCATGGTCAAGAGTGCCTCCCGGACTTCTGGTGTCAAGGTGTAGGTCGCTGTTAATTCCAGCTGATCTTGGATCTGCATCTGCTCCTTCAGGTGAAGGTCGATGTCCTCGGGTTGATAAGCCTCTTTCCCAAGAATCTTGCGAATTTCAATCAGATGCTGGGATCCAGGAATAGCCTTGAGGAGGCTTCCGGTGGGCTTTAACAGGCGTTTAAACTCCTGGTAGTTGGCAGGAGAAAAGATATCCAAGATGGCATCGAGGCTCTGATCAGCCAAGGGGATTTTGGCCAAGTCAGCCACAAACCATTTAACCTGCTGTCGGCTATCGGCCTTACTGGCCAAAAGGATGGAGTCCTTGGACAAATCAAAGGCATAGTAGTTGCCAGCCGATCGACTTTCTAGTTGGCGGCTGTAAAAGCCTTCACCACAGGCTACATCCAAGAGGGAAGCAGGTTGCAGTTTTGTGATCATCTGGTCCAGTCCCGCCAAGATATGGTCGTAAAGCCCAGCTTCCAGCACCATTTGCCGAGCTTGGAAGGACTCCTTTTGGTAGTGTTGGGAAGCTTTGGCGTTTGGGGCTAGATTGACATAGCCCTGTTTGGCTAGGTCAAAATTGTGTCGGTTGCGACAAGCCAAACTGCGCTCCTGTAACTGCAAACCTTCTTGGCAGAAGGGGCAGGTGAAGACTAGGTCTGTCGTGGTAAAACGTTGAAGTTTAGGTGGGTACATAAAAATCTCCAGTAAGCTGTTGAATCGACTTATCTGATAAGGCCTGATGACAGTTTGCTTGGCAGGTAGACTCAATCAACACCTGTGTTATAGTCTTTTAGTTTATATTTTATTACTGCGTTAGCTCGTCTTGCCGTAGACCTTTGAAACTTTCTGCGACTCGCTGCTTTGTATTAAAAGTAAATTAAAAAACTATATCAGAATAAAAGAGAGGCTGGAACAAAAGTCTAGCCTCATTGACTTTGGTTAACAACATATCTTTGACGCAGTAGCTGATTGGCCTCTTCGTTCGCTTTTCAAGCTCGGAAGAGGGCCTAATCAGCCTTGCGGGGGTGTGACTACGAACTAAATTTTTTCAAATTTAGTTCTGTCCCACTCCCCTTCGAGAATTATGCATATGTTAGGATTGAATATTTTTTCTTACCCCGACGGATCACGGTTAGTTGACCTTCTAGTCGATCATTGTGATCGAGCTGGTAGTCCAGGTCTTGAATACGTTCCCCGTTGATGTAGATAGCTCCATTGGTGATATCTTCGCGGGCTTGGCGTTTGGATGGGGAAACCCCAGCTGTCACCAAGATGTCCACGAGATTTAAGCTATCTTCTGAGCTGACTTGGTAGTTGGGAACGTCACCTAAGCCTTGTATCAACTCAGCTACAGACAGTTCCTGGATATTTCCAGAAAAGAGGCTTTCTGTGATTTTTAGGGCTTGTTGGTAGGCGTCTGGGCCGTGAACGAGGCTGACCACTTCCCTAGCTAGTACTTTCTGAGCCAGGCGTTGGTGGGGAGCAGCGAGAAATTCTTTTTCAATCTCGGCGATTTCTTCTAGTGAAAGGAAAGTGAAAATTTTCAAGAAGCGGACTGCATCGTCATCCAAGACATTGAGCCAGAATTGGTACATTTCGTAAGGGCTGGTTTTGCTGGCATCCAACCAAACGGCATTGCCTTCTGATTTTCCGAATTTTTTACCGGTGGCATCGGTAATGAGGGGTACTGTTAGCACGTGGCCGGTTTGGTTGGCCTTACGGCGAAGCAATTCGGTTCCTGCGGTCATGTTCCCCCACTGGTCACTTCCTCCGATTTGGAGGCTAACCTGGTGTTCCTGGTTGAGGGTGTAGAAGTCATAGCCCTGCATGATTTGGTAGGCAAATTCGGTGTAGGAGATGCCGGATTCAATCCGTGATTTGACGGAATCCTTACTCATCATGTAGTTGACGGTGAAGTATTTACCGACATCACGGAGGAAGTCGATGAAGCTGATGCTGCCAAACCAGTCGTAGTTATTGACCATTTCAGCCTTGTTGTCGCCGTTTTCGAAGTCGAGGAAGCGGGACAGTTGCCCTTGGATTTTTGCGACCCAACCTTCAACGGTTTCCTTGGTTTGAAGGCTCCGTTCAGCATCCTTGAAAGAAGGATCACCGATGAGTCCAGTTGCACCACCGACTAAGGCGTAGGGTTTGTGTCCGGCTAATTGGAGCCGACGGCTGGTTAGAATAGCGACCAAGTGGCCCAAGTGCAAGCTATCTGCGGTAGGGTCGTATCCCGTATAATAGGAAACTTGTCCCTCTTCTAGTGCTTTGCGGAGAGCTTCTTCGTCCGTTGTTTGGAAGACCAAGCCCCTTTCTTTCAGCTCATCAAAAATGTGCATGTCTGACTCCTTTTTTTGTTTCATTTTACTTATTACAGTTTAACAAAATAAGGGATGATTGAAAAGAGCGAGGGCATTTTGCTATAATTGGGCTAGGTATAAAAAGTGAGGTAAAACGTGAAACACAAAGCTAAGAAGAATCGAGATGAGGAGGCGTGGACCTGGAGGGATAGTCTGGGGACGGTCTTTCAGGTGCAACACCTACTATTAAAAGTGTTGCGGGTCTTTTTCTGGGGCTTTCTGGTGCTGGGGGCCGGAGCTGGTCTGGGCTACGCAGTCAGCCTTTTTCAAACGGCCCAAGTGTTGGAAGGGCCGGAGTTGGCCCAGCAGGTAACCCGGGTGGCTGGTCAGTCCGAGCTACGCTATGCTGATGGGAGCTTGATTGACAAGATTGACAGTGAACTCCTGCGCACGCCGATTCACTTGGATCAGGTGTCGCGCTCGGTTCAAGACGCTGTGATTGCGACCGAGGACGAGAATTTCTACGAGCACGAGGGGATTGTTCCCAAGGCCGTTCTGCGGGCGACGCTGGGCTCAGTTTTAGGTCTGGGGAGCTCAAGTGGTGGCTCGACCCTGACCCAGCAGCTGATCAAGCAGCAGGTGGTTGGCGACGCGCCGACTTTTTCCCGTAAGGCTGCGGAAATTTTGGACGCCTTGGCCCTTGAGGAAGCTATGTCCAAGGACGATATTTTGATGGCCTACCTCAATATCGCTCCCTTTGGTCGGAATTATAAGGGACAAAATATAGCGGGGATTGAAGAGGCAGCTCAGGGGATTTTTGGCAAAAGCGCTGCCGACCTCAATCTACCTCAATCAGCCTTCCTAGCAGGACTACCACAGAGCCCAATTGTCTACTCCCCCTATGCCTCTGATGGCACCCTAAAAACAGAGGAAAACCGAGAGCTAGGATTGGAACGGCAAAAAAATGTCCTCTTTAATATGTTGCGGACCGGTAAAATTACCGAAACCGAGTACCAAGAAGCACTGGACTATGATCTGCAGGCGGACTTCCGTCCCGGTGAGCCAACCGAAGGGGAGATGCACAACTATCTCTACCACACAGCTCTAGCCGAAGCCCAAGATGCAATCTACAGCTACCTGATTGAGCGTGACCAGGTTTCTGAACGTGAACTCAAAAATGAGGCAACCGTCCAAGCCTACCAAAAACTGGCTCAACAAGAGCTCAGCAATGGTGGCTATGTTGTCAAAACAACCATTAACAAGGCCGTTCATGAAGCCATGCAGGCAGCCGCAGCCAACTTTGGTAGCGTGCTCGATGACGGAACTGGCCGCGTTGAAATGGGGAATGTGCTGCAGGACAATGAGACCGGGGCTGTTTTAGGCTTTGTCGGCGGTCGGGACTATGCGTCCAACCAGAACAACCATGCCTTTGACACCGTACGCTCACCAGGATCGACCATCAAGCTCCTCCTGCCTTATGGCATCGCTATTGACCAGGGCTTGATGGGCAGTGGCAGCATTGTCTCCAACTACCCAACCAACTACTCCAGTGGCCAGCCGATTATGCACGTCAATAGCCGTGGAACCGGCATGATGACCTTCCAGGACGCCTTGAACCAGTCCGTGAATATTCCAGCCTATTGGACCTATCGCCTCTTGCGGGAGCAAGGCATCGATGTCCAGGATTACATGGAAAAAATGAACTACGAAATTGCAGACTACAATATCGAAAGTCTCCCGCTGGGAGGTGGGATTGAAGTATCCGTAGATCGGCATACTAATGGCTACCAGACCTTAGCCAACAATGGACGCTACCTTGAACGTTATATGATTGCTTCCATTGAAACACCAGATGGCCAAGTGGTTTACGAACACCAATCCGAGCCAGTACAAGTCTATAGCGCTGCAACAGCCACCATTCTCCAAGACATGCTGCGGGGAGTTTTGAACTCAGGAATTACAACGACTTTTAAATCCCGCTTGCAAGCCATCAATCCCGGCCTGGCTGGCGCTGACTGGATTGGGAAAACCGGAACCACTAATGACTACGGCGATGCCTGGCTCATGGTCGCCACCCCAGGCGTTACCTTGGGTGGCTGGACCGGTCACGATGACAACTCGCCCATGTCCAACCTCAGCGGTTACAACAACAACGCCCAATACATGGCCAACCTGGTCCAAGCCATTGACCAGGCTGACCCAAGCGTCTGGAAAGCCGACCAACGTTTTACCCTCGACCCAAGTGTTCTCCAGACCTCCGTCCTCCGCGCCACCGGCCAACTCCCAGGCTCCGGCTTGAGCGGACCGACGGTCACCAGCAATTGGGCTCTCAACGGTGCCCCCGTCACCAACGAAAACTTCATGGTCGGCGGCAGTGACGCCGACAAACGCTCCGCCTGGAACTCCGTCCGCGGCGGTGGCGGCCCAACCACAGGGAATGGGCGGTAAAAAAGCAAAAAACAGTTCGAAGATTTTGATATAGTCCTACTTAAGTAGACAGTACAAATAAATAAAGTACTGTTTACGAAAGTAGGATTTTTATTATGTCCCG
>NZ_JAOBSU010000099.1:0-6578 GCF_025447695.1 Streptococcus danieliae
TTCTAAAACTGTCAATGCCTCAATGTAGTTATGAACCTTTTCCGGATCTTGCTCTTTATAGCTAGTCGTCTTTTTTTTTAAAGTAAGATTCACTTGCTTCAAAGCAGCCCAAACAGAGGGAATACTGCAAGAAAAATGCTCTGCAATCTCCCTTAAAAAGGCATCTGGATTTTCCTTAACAAAGTTTTTTAATTGATCCAAAGGGATTTTTCTAGACTTAGCTACACGCTTCTTGCGTTCTAAATGTCCCTGTTCTCGTTGTTGCTTTTCCCAGGTGTATAAAGTATTCGTGCTAATATTAAATAGTTTTGCAGTTTCTTGACGTGTATGTCCCTCTTCTACGTAAGCGAGGACACGTTTTCTAAAATCAATTCCGTATGCCATAAGACAAGTATATCATATACGGTTTATAAGCTAAACGACTATAAAAGATAGTCAAAAGCACCATACTCACCATGTAAATCACTCACAAAAAATTCTGTACCTTTTGGCAGATGTTGGATCGCTTCGAGGTTTATAATTTCCGTCATGACTGAGCTTTTATCCTTCAAGGATGATTTTAAAAGGCTGTAATATTTTTCCATAGGTTACCTCCATCTAATTCGCATCCATCATAAAAAAGGCCTAGTCTAAACGATGAGACTAGACCTTTTCAATTGTGTGCCGTAATCAATATCATTTTTAGCTGGAAAAGGCGACAAGTACACGCTCCAGAGCTATAAATGAAGTATCATTATTTTCCTAGTTGAGGTCTAGTTCTTCCGACGCTTGCGTTGAACCATTCCCAGAGTTGCTAGGAAACCAAGTCCAAGAACTGCAGCTCCTGATGCATCTTCAGTACCAGTGTTTGGCAAGGACTTAGCTGCTGAGCTAGCCTTAGCTGTAGCTTGAACCTTAGCAGGTGCCTGGTAACTTGGATTGTAACCCAAGGATACCCGTTTGGTAGCAGGTTTCACTGGCTCTTCCGGCTTCGCTGGCTGCTCTGGTTTAGCCGGTTGTTCTGGCTTCACTGGCTGCTCTGGTTTAGCTGGCTCTTCTGGCTTAGCTGGCTCTGTTGGGTTAGCGACTTCCTGCCAGTCTGGAATTCCATTGGCATTACTATCCAAAACGCTGGATGTAGCTACAATCCGTGAATTTGGATTCACTACAGTGTATTGATTGAGGTCAGCTGTTTTCAAAAATTCAGCAAAGACAGCATCCATGGATGGTCCTTCTTCACGGGCACCACCGAGCATGTCATAACCATCACCACCTGCTGCAACGAAGTCATTGGTTGCAAGGTAGTAGGTTTTTTCCAAATCAAGATCTTGGTAAGTTTGTGTTTCTGGATCCAAGATTTGGATTTTCAGAATCCGTTCAGATGCTTCAAGGGTTGGGTCAAAGAAGACACGCGCACCAGAAACATGAAGGAAGAAACCGCCTGGCTCTAGCAATGGCAAACCATTCTCATCCAAGACAGGATTGCCATCGGCACCTTTCTGGTGAATCGCAGACAGCGAACGCTTGAACATGTCCTGAATTTGTTGACCCTTAACGGTGATTTGGGAAATCAAGTTTCCGAATGGAAGCACCGCAATCACATCACCCTTGGTAATGTCCTTATCTTTAGCGATGGTTTCACGCAGTCCCCCCCCGTTGGTTACCGCTAGGTGACTTGGGTTTTGGAAACCAGTTTGACCGTAAGCATAAAGGGCATCTGTAACAATGTTTCCAAGGTTGGTTTCACGAACTCGGACATTTTCCCGATTTCCTTTTAGTTCAACGGTATTATTGGCCCGAACGACTACAGCATTATCGGCGTCATAGGCCTCTTTGATGCGGCTCACCACTGCTGCGATTTCTGGATCTGCTTCAGCATTTTTCAAATCGGCTGCAGAAATCAAGCTGGTCTGACCAAGCAATTGATCGGATTTCAAAACGATTTTACCAATATTGTTGAGGTAAGAACCAGTTTGGTTATAGGTTACATTGCTACCGTAGGTCGCTGTTGCAACAGTATGGGAATGACCATCAATCAAAATGACACGCTTATCTTTCAAACTTTCATTTTTTGAAAGGGCTTCGGCCAAGCTATCGCCACGCCATTCCAGTGGTGTTGTTGCATCCACCCCAAGGTGGGCCAAGATTACATAGTTTTTATAAGACTTACCTTCAGTCTTAGCCTTGGCTTCGATCTCTGCGATTACATTTTGAACTTCTGCAATCGGCTCAGTAAAGGTTACACCGACCACATTATTCGGATGTGTTTTGGTTGCTGTTTCAGGTGTTGTGACCCCGATAACTACAAACTCATCTCCAGCAAGGTCTGGTGTTTTGTCCACAATGGTAGATGCCTTGAAGAGACGCGCTCCATCGATGTAGGTATTGGCAGAAAGGATTGGAAACTCAAGCAATTGCTCATAACGACGAAGTTGATCCAAACCAAAGTCGAACTCATGGTTTCCAACTGCAATCGCATCGTAGCCAACCATGTTAAGAATCTTCAAACGTTCCTCACCCTTACTAGAGTTAGAAATTGGGAGCCCTTGAAAGGCATCTCCAGCATCAACCACCAAGGTGGGCTGTTGCGCTTTTTCAGCCTTGATGACAGCGGCTGCTTTGGCATCACCGATAACGTTCCGGTCTTCGACAATCCGCCCGTGAACATCATTGGTATGGAGAATTACTAAATCCTGAGCTGTTTGAGCAGGTTCAGCCTCCGCACTAGCAGCACGCGCTGTCACATCTTTTGGCTCAGCTTGAGCTTGCGCTTCGGCGACTTCCACTGCAGCTGTTTCAGGAACCTCCACGACTGGAGGTTGGGCAGCCAAACTTGCTGCAGGAGCAAGAGCTGGTTCAGCAGCAGGACTTTCAACCTGACTAACCGCTTCCGCTGGTTGTTCGGCGCTGACTTCGTCAGCAGCAACTCCTGTTGAGAGGAAGAGTGGGGCCAGGAGGCCAGCAGATACAAGTGGCAGCAATGCTTCTTTTTTCATTGATACAATCCTTTCCATTTTCTACACCTTATTATAGCACAAGAAAGAAAAAAAGCCGAACAAAATCAACATAACTTTTCCAAGAAAAGATGAACGTTCGGCTTTTATAAACAAAAACAGAAATAGAACTACTTATTCTTCGTCCTACTGATAAAAATGAACAGACCAATCCGTGAGTTCCTGTCCTTCATAGGCCATTTTGGCTGAGAACAGAGGTTTCTGGTCTAAAATCCACTGGAGAAAAAGATGATCTCCCTCCCAACTTGGTTTAGCGAGAACCTGATCATAGGGCACCCAGGCCAAAGTTCCTTCCGGACTCTCAATTTGCTCACCCGTAAAATCATGAACCCGATAAACATAGGTGTACCAGTCCGTCCCAGGCGTAAAAGCCGGAAACGTGATCAGCCCAACCAGGTCCATGGCCTCAACCACATACCCCGTCTCCTCAAAGACCTCACGCTTGGCACACTCTTCCGGACTCTCACCCGCCTCGACCTTGCCACCAACACCAATCCACTTGCCCTCATGCACATCATTAGGCTTCTTATTCCGATACAGAAGCAAAAACTCCTGCCCATTATCCAAATAACAAATCGTTGCCAACTGCTGCTTCATGATTTCCCTCCTAACCAATCAATCGGCTCTGCCAAGAATGCATTCGCCTGGGAAAAAGGCCGACTTCCGAAGAAACCTCGATAGGCTGACAGAGGACTGGGATGGACCGCTTCCAAGACACCATGTCCCGGCCCAATTAAAGACTTTTTCCTTTGAGCAGACTTGCCCCAGAGTATAAAAACCGCTACTTCTGTTTTCCGTCCCACAAGCGAAATCACGGCATCTGTTAAAGATTCCCAGATACGCCCTTGATGACTGTTAGCCTGACCAGCTGCGACCGTCAAAACGGTATTTAACAAAAGCACACCAGACCGAGCCCAGTCAGACAAGTCCGTCTCTTGCCGCACCCCCAGATCGGCTTCCAACTCCTTAAAAATATTGCGCAGAGAAGGCGGAGTCTTGACTCCAGTGGGAACTGAAAAACTCAAGCCATCTGCCTGCCCCTCCCCATGGTAGGGATCCTGACCCAAAATCACCACCCGCGTCTGAGCCAGACTGGTCAGCTCAAAAGCCCGAAAAACAGCCTCCCTTTCCGGAAAAACACGCTCCGCTGCATAGACCTCATCCAGAAAAGCCTGAATCTGGTCAAAATAATCACTCCCCAGTTCCGCTAGCAAAGCGGGGTACCAGTCTGTTTGCTTCAATCTATCCATGCTTGTCATTTCGAATCCATCCCATACTTGATAAGGCTAAAATTTGTGGTAAAAACTGAATTAAATAGCGGGTCTTACCACCTTCAAAGACTTGTAAGAAGAGAAAACCACCCAAAACTGCCAGCATCACAAACTGCAGCTCCACCCGATCTCCAGCATAAGGCCGGCTAGCTCGCAACACTCCCCAGGCCAGGGCTAACCAGACCAGCTGTTTGACCCAAGCATAGAACTGAAACTCAGGCCGATCATAGGAGATAAAATGCCGGCGGATCCAGGTGAAAAAGGCTTGCTGGCCAATTTCCTCATAGAGGGGAGACACATAAGGCGTTTTTTCCTTGGCTAAGTCTTCATAATAGATCCAATTCATCGTTCCGTTTTTCACAGTTCCTGCCTGTTTGACCTGGGTGTGTTCCAGGAAGGTCCAGGGAGTATAGGCTTGGAGGCGACGAACAATTTCCTTTTTGACATTCTCCTTAGCAAACATGCCATTATTATACTTCTCTCGCTCCTCCGGCTCCAAGTAGGCCAGCAAGCCTTCCTTCATGTCCTCTTGATCTGTCCCGGAATAGGTCAAGCCCAGATTGATGAAGAGGAGGGGCGTTTTTGCCAAACCTTCTCCTTCAATTAATTGCACCTCATCTTGATGCGCCATCATCTGTTGCACCGGAAAGCTCAGCAAGGCAAAGCCCAAACCAAAGAAACTAAGGCCCAAAAGACATTTCTTCCATTCTTTGGTAAAAAATAACATTAAAAAGAGGGCGAGAATCGTCACTAAAACGGTTGGTCTGAGAAAATAGGCTAGAGCCGTCAATAGGCCTAGCTGCAAGGCCAAACGAATAATCAGCGAGGTTGTCTGTCGCGCCTTCAGCAGGCCTAAAGCAAAGAAAAATTGCAGGCTAATCAGGGGCAGTGCCAGCATATCTGTATACATGGCCATAAAGAAAGGCGACGCCACCAGCAAGGCTGTATAAAAGAGAAAAACCAGATCTGCCCGCTTGCGTCCCCAAAAGCTCTCGACTCCCTTAAAGAGAATCAAGGCTGTACCATTGGTCGCCAGTAGATTGATCCCCTGTAAGACCCAAAGAGCATTCATCCCAAAGACCTTAAAAAACCAACGCTCATAGAGAAACAAGGGAAGGTTATTGGGGTTGCGCGTGAGGTAACTGGCAATCGAGAGCGGCTTGGAGAGCTCAAAGGCTCCTAAAAAGACAACCGCTGCATCCCGCCGAATCAAGAGCTGGGCTGACAAGAGTAATAGGATTTGAAAAGCCGTCAAAATCAAAATCACTGCAAGCTTATGCCGGCCTAAAAAATCATAGATCCGCTTCCAAAAAGCCGGTTGCTTATAGATCCAAAAAAATAGACCCAGGGCAGCCGGCATGGTCAGCCACCAAGGCTGGCTCAAATTGACAAAAGCAATCAACACCCAATGCACCGCCAGAATCAGTAAAAAAATCTGCAATAGTCTCGTTAAGACCTGATAAAGTTTGGACATGTCCTTCCGTCCTTTCCACACTAAGAGGGATTATCGGGGGCAGCAAGGAATAGGAAAAGAATCTTCCCCTTTGAACTGCCTCCAGTCTTCTCGACAATACACTTCGAGGCCGGGCATGGCCCAGCCTCTTGTTTCATTCAGCCAACTTCGCAGCAATCTCTTCGGCAAATTTTTCGAGATTTTCAATATCTTCGTCTTCGGCAGCCAAGTCAACTTTGACATTTTCGGAAATCTTTTCAGCACCAATTTCAGCAAAGACTTGATCAAAATCATCAACTGCCTTACAGAACTCATCATAGAAGGTATCGCCAGAGCCGACCACACCATAGTATTTGCCTTCAAGATTCACATCTTTCAGGTCTTCATAGAAGTCCACAATCTCATCCGGCAACTCACCATCCCCGTACGTATAGGAAGCCACGATAGCCACATCAGCCTCGAGAAAATCCTCGGCTTCAACCATTGTACACTCATCAATAGCCACATCCACACCAAGATCTCGTAATTTATCGGCAACAATGTCCGCAATTTCTTCTGTATTTCCTGTCATACTTGCGTAGACAATTTTTGCTAATGCCATAAGTTCCTCCTCTTTATACCTAATCAGAATACTCCACAAACTCAATTTTTGAAAATGAGCATTCCTCGTTCGCTTTACATTATATCACAAGTAGAATCATTCCCGTTGTCTCTGATCCGATGTATACCAAGGGAATAGAAGAGTATAAAAAGAAAAATCGCCACGGTAAAGTAGCGATTTTTCCGAGAGTGTACAATATCTTGTGTAAACGCAAAAAAGGAATAAATCCTGTTATAGTAGAGTTAGACTAAAAATACTAC
>NZ_JAOBSU010000009.1:0-24263 GCF_025447695.1 Streptococcus danieliae
ACCTACCCAGATGGTTCCCAAGACAAGGTTTCTGTAACAGTTAAAGTTGTTGAAAACCCAAGCCAAGCAGACAGCAACCAACCAAGCCCAGTTGACCAAACGGTTAAAGTTGGTGATCCAGTCGATCCATCTAAATCAATCACGAACCTCGGCGATCTTCCAGTAGGTACCAAGGTTGAGTTTGAGAGTCCAGTAGACACAAGCACAGCCGGTGATAAACCAGCGACAGCTCTTGTAACCTACCCAGATGGTTCCCAAGACAAGGTTTCTGTAACAGTTAAAGTTGTTGAAAACCCAAGCCAAGCAGACAGCAACCAACCAAGCCCAGTTGATCAAACGGTTAATGTTGGTGGTCCAGTCGACCCATCTAAATCAATCACGAACCTCGGCGATCTTCCAGTAGGTACCAAGGTTGAGTTTGAGAGTCCAGTAGACACAAGCACAGCCGGAGATAAACCAGCGACAGTTCTTGTAACCTACCCAGATGGTTCCCAAGACAAGGTTTCTGTAACGGTTAAGGTTGTTGAAAATCCAGCCTCTGAGTCCGTATCTGAATCTGTAAGCGAGTTAGTAAGTGAGTCAATGTCTGAATCTGTAAGTGAGTCTGTATCCGAAGTGATCAGAGAATCACTTACACAGAGTCAATTGAAGTCCATGACTCAAAAAGTCGCGGCCGATCGTTTGCCAAATACAGGTGATGAATCGTCAGATGCTCTTGCTTGGGCAGGTTTGGGTGTCTTGGGCTTAGGATTGCTGAGTCGTAAGAAACGTACCACTGAAGAGGATTTAGTAGACTAAGATTCAAACTGGTTTCCATTTATATCTATTAAACGTCTTTGTGAACAACGGGTCATAAAGATCCAGAAGGACATCGCTTCTTCTTTGAGCTCTCTGTTATTTGTAGGAACATTTAGCAGAGAGCTGTTTTTGTATTGTACTCTGGAAAATGCTACTCGAACCAGTTTGTGCTTGGTTAATTTCTTGAAATAGAAGAGGTATGAGAAACAGAAATGGATAAAGAATGTATACGATCAGAAAAAAATGGGCTAGTAGCCTCCTATTGAGAAAAATGATTTGGACCTTACTGATTGTACTGGTCTACATGATTGGGCGTTTTCTACCAGTGCCGACAGCGGTTGTCAGCCAGGAAGTGGCCAATCACCATTTGCTAAATAATCTGGCCACTGTGACAGGTGCTCGTATTTCGGCTATGACCCTGTTCTCGCTCGGCTTGAGTCCTTGGATGACCACGATTATTATTTGGCGCTTTTTTACGGTGTTTAATCTGTTTAAACATCAGACCCAGGCTCAGATCTATCGTTACCGGATGCTTTTGACCTTGGTGGTCGGGGCGATTCAAGGTTTGGGGCTAACAGCGACTGCTGACCTACGTGAACTAACCCTGTTGGGTCTGTCAGGAGATGGGCCGGCTATCTGGGTAACGATTCTGATTCTGATAGCGGGTTCCGTCGTTTTAACCTGGCTTGGCAATCGGAATGCTGAGCGAGGATTGGGCGGTATGACCATCCTCATCTTAGTCAATATGATCTTGGCCTTTCTTGAAAATGGTCTTAGCTTTTTTGCGGAAGTACAGCGCTTTTCGTGGGGCTTGCTCGGTCAAGTGCTGGTGTTTTTGTTGGTTTATGGGGCTTTGGTTCTGATGACGGTAACCCTCTATCGGGGGGAGTGCCGCATTCCGATTAAGCGGGTTGGACTGAATAGTTCCTACAACCAGAAAAGTTATTTACCGATTCGGATAACTCCTGCAGGAGCCTTGCCCTTTATGTACGGAATGACCTTGATGATGTTGCCGGCCTATCTTTTAAATGGACTCCGCTTTCTCTATCCAGAGCAGGAGTTCTTGAAAGTCCTAGTGGCCAATCTAAATTTGAGCCAGCTACCAGGAGCCCTGTTCTACATCGCTCTCTTATACGTCTTGGCGATTGGCTTTGCCTATTACAACTATGACGCCTTTGATATTGCTAAAAATATGCGAAATAATGGAGACTATATTGAGGGGGTTCAGCCTGGGAAGGCGACCAAGCTTTTTATCCAAGATAAGGTCAATAGTCTAGCGCAATTCGGGGCCTTGACCGTGATTGTGATTGGGGGGCTACCCTTGCTGTTCTTGCTCCTTCAGGGAGAGCAGGATGGCTCTGTCAGCATTGCTCTCTTGATCAACAATGCCTATATTGTTTCCAGCTTGCTCTTAGGGGTGATCGAGCAAGTGAACACCATTCAAAGTTGGAAACAGTATAACCATGTCATTTAAACTAGAAAGGACCTGTCATGTTTTATTTCATCCCTTCCTGGTATAATCAGAGTCGGCCCTGGTACCACAATACCCAGCTCTGGTTTCGCATCTTGGAGCAGATGACCTTTGATGATACAGTAAACCAGCTTAAAATGTTTCATCAGGCGCAAGAGAAAGCAAGCTTGCTGGTCTTGAACTACCAGCCCCAATTTCGCTACTATCTGCATAAACAAGGGCTGCTACAGACCCCTTATTGGTCTTTCTTTGATGATATTCAGAATATCTCGTCTGTCCATGTTCGGCCTGTCTCTTTTAAGGAGTTGAACTGGCCAGCAGGAGTGCAGTTTTTATACAGTCCTTTTGCCGTTGTGGCTCGTTTGGAGAGTGTCGATTTAGCCATCATTCATTTTGCCCAAGATGGAAATCTGTTTTTTATCGAATTTTTGGAAGAAGGGCGTTCCGCTAAGCACTACCTCTTTGATGACCGAGGCTTTCTTTCGTCGATTCTCTACTTTGATGCCACAGGGCAGGAGTTGTATCAGGATTACTTGAATGAGGGTGGGATCTGGCAGGTGCGGGAACACCTGCAGCCTCATGAGTTGGGGCAAATCGAGATAAATCCCTCTGGCGATCACTCCTTTCAAAAGCCTTATTATGCTGATTGGCCGTCCCTTATGCGGGAACGTTTGGAAGTCTTAGCTCAGACGGAAGTGGGGCCAGAGGACAAGTTGGTCGTGGCCAGTCATGCCCAGCACAATGAGTTGATTCTGGATGTGTTTCCAGGGCAGCAGAAGATCTTTTCTTTCTTTGGGGATCGCCTGGAGCTTACTGATAGCCCTACCACTCGCGTCTTGCTGGAGCAGGCGAGTTTGGTGGTGGTTGATCGGAAAAAACAAGAAGAGGCCTTGCGTCCATTACTGCTAGCTGCTGGCAGAAGTCCTAAAATGCTCCTGCGGATCCCCCCTTATGATACCCGTTTGCGCCTGGGTCACAGCCAAATGCTAAGGGAACAGAAAATTTATTTTTATAGTGATCCCCTGTCTCAGGAGGAATTAAAGGCTACGCTCGAGATTCTCCTAGCCTTTATGGCGCAACAGGAGGATGTGTCCTTGGCCTTGGTCACCTTTGATAGAATGCGGGATTTTGGGGACTTGGAAACTTGGCTGACCCATAAAATCCAGAGTCACTATGATGTCGCGGCTTTCTTCCAAGTAGCAGATGAAGGTAATGAAAATCAATTGGAAGAAGACGAGGTTTTAGAGTTTTCTCGGATTTCTTTTGAGCTGTTGACCAACGAGACAGACATGATTAAGGCCCTGGATTCAGCTCGGCTGGTCTTAGATTTAGGGGCAGAACCCGATCTCTATACGCAAATTACGAGTATATCGGCCGGACTCCCCCAGATTAACCGTGTGGCCACAGAGTTTGTCAGCCACCAAAAAAATGGCTGGATTTTGAGTCCCGAAGCGGATCTAGCCAGCGCTCTTCAGTTCTACCTAGCTGGTTTGGCCAATTGGAACCAGTCTTTGGTCTACAGTGTTCAAAAAATGGCAGACTATACCAGTGGACGGATTCTGGAACAGTGGCAGGAATTACTGAATGAGGAAGCACAGCTATGAAAATTTTACAAATTGGCTCTCAGTCCTGGGCTGATCAAGTTGAACAAGTTCCAGCAGAAATGGACTGGTACTGGACCAGGATTGAACAGTTACCCGCTTACTTGGAGGAGCTAAGAGAGGAGATGCGCGCTACTCTCCCACCTGCCAAGGAGGGACAAGCTCCTGCCAAGGTTGACCTGCGCTTTACGGCCGTTATTGTAACGGAGTGGGTCGAGGAAGCGGCGCTTGAGCCCCTGACGAATTTGGTAGAAGCCTATGGCCTCTATGTTGATGAGGGAATTAGGCTAGCTGAGGGGGCTTTCGATGGTATTTTTAGACGGAAACGCCTACGCCCATTGGGAGTCTCCGGGGATGCCCAGCTCAAAATGGATTTTTTACAGCTGACTCATTTTGGCAGCCAGTATGGTGCCAAGCTCAAACTTGCAGATATCGACATCAATCCGATCTTTCAAGGTCAGGTGTCCTACGATGGCCAGGTGGCGATTCATCTCGAAGGGGATTTTGGGGCAGACTTTCAACCACTGTTGACCTACCGCTATAATTTGAGCAGCTTTCCAGTCGCCCTAGAAATCTGGTTAGAACATTTTAAGCTGTCAGGGAATCCTCAAGTGCGGCTGGAGATTACTCCCCTACGTCAGGGTAGCAATTATACGTATTTGCCGCCAATCCTCTTAGAGGAGGACCAACTCCGAGAACCCTATGTCTTACCTCAAGATCCAGACATTGGCTTTTATTCGATTTCTGTTTGGGCTAAGGGACAGGGGAAATTGGGTTTTGGACCGCTCCACTGGCGCTATTCCCGTTTAGGCCTGGGCCGCTTTGTCCTGGGGGGTGAACGGTACAGTGATGCTAAAAAACAAGAGTTTATCTACTATTTCAATCCGGGTGATCTCAAGCCGCCACTCAATGTTTACTTCTCGGGTTTCCGGACGGCAGAAGGGTTTGAAGGTTATCGGAATATGAAAAGACTCCAGAGCCCCTTTTTGCTAATCGGCGATCCACGGCTTGAGGGGGGTGGCTTCTATATTGGTTCTGCCGAATTGGAGGCCAAAATTGTAGCGGTCATTCAAGAGTCTTTAGACTATCTCGGTTTTGCCAAAAAGGATTTGATTCTGTCAGGTTTGTCCATGGGCACCTTCGGGGCCCTCTACTATGCAGCAGACTTTGATCCCTATGCAGTGGTGATTGGCAAACCCTTTACCAACCTAGGGGATACCGTTGAAGCCATGAAACTAAAACGTCCCGATGAGTTTCAAACCAGTGCCGATGTTTTACGCAATGTAACCGGCGGCACTAGCGATTGGCACCTGCAGGAGTTGAATCAGCGCTTTTGGGATAAGTTTAGCCAATCGGCCTTTGAGCAGACAACCTTTGCGGTTGCTTACATGGAAAATGATGATTATGATGGTCAGGCAACCAGTAGGCTACTGACAGCCTTGGCAGATAAGGGAGCCCATGTCTACACCAAGGGGTATGAGGGGCGTCACAATGACAATAGTCCAGCCATCAATAAGTGGTTTCTGCGGCAGTATCTGCAATTGTTAGAAGAAGGTTATGGAAGGAAAAATGGATGAGGAGAGACTTGATACACCGGGTAATGTGGGACCAGGTTTATAGTAAGGATGCCTATCTTTATGGGACCAGTCTAGTCTTTGGCGAGGAAGGGACTGTGTTTGAAAATCAGCGGATGGCGTCTGGGAAATTGATTTGTCGGTTCGATTCCGCAACCAATTACCAAGTCAAGCGGGCATCTCCTAGTTTGCCACTCTTGGTTCCTGGTCACAGCTATTGGCTTGAGATCGCTATTGATGCAGAGCCCCAGGGCTGCTTCTTCCTGGAAGTGACTTACTTTAATCGGCAGGAAGAGCAGTTGGGGTTTGAGGTTCTGCGCCAGCATCAGGGGACCATTACGTATCCAGCTGAGGCCTTTCGCTATACCTTGACCGTGAAAAGTGCGGGTGCAAGTCGGCTTGTGGTGAAGGGAATTTCCATCTACACACAAGAGACGGTCCCATCCTTTGGGCTAGACAAACCGCTTGAAAAGCGGTACCTGGCTGAGGAGTTACCTGCTGATTTGTATTTGGTTCAAAATTTAATAAAAACAAGATGATATGAAAGAAAAAGGATTCTTATTAAATCGCTTAAAATTAAGAGAAATTGGTCGGATAGTCGATCAGATTAATGGGCTAAAGGAGGAAATGGCCCGGCTGAGCAATGAAGAGTTGGCGGCTTTAACACCTGCTTTTCGCCAACGCTTGGCGGCGGGGGAGAGTTTGGATGACTTGCTAATCGAGGCTTATGCAGCCATTCGGGAAGCCAGTCGCCGGGTGTTAGGGCTGTTTCCCTTTGATGTTCAGGTCATGGGAGCGATTGCCTTGCATCAGGGCTACATTGCAGAAATGAAAACGGGGGAGGGCAAGACCTTGACTGCGACCATGCCCCTCTATCTCAATGCGCTGTCCGGTCAGGGAGCCATTTTGGTGACCACCAATGATTATCTAGCTCGGCGGGATGCCAAGGAGATGGCTCCGGTTTATGAATTTATGGGCTTGGCTGTTGGTGTTGGGGTCTTTGCTCCAGATGAGGTGGTTGAGGTTGCCGATAAGCGGGCAGTCTATGCAGCAGATATTACCTATACCACCAGTACCGCTCTAGGTTTTGACTACCTGGCAGATAATTTGGCGGCAGATGAAGCGGATAAATTCTTACGTCCCTTCCATTATGTGATTGTCGATGAAGCGGATGCGGTGCTGTTAGATGCGGCGCAGACGCCTCTGATTATTTCAGGCTTTCCTCGGGTTCAGTCTAATCTCTATACGATTGCCAATCAGTTTGTCTTGACCTTGGCAGAGGGACGGGAGTTTCGTCATCTTAAGGAAGACAAGACAGTCTTTTTGACCAAGGACGGGATTGCCTATGCCCAAGCTTATTTTGACATCTCCGATCTTTACGGGGCGGCTTATTTTGAATTGAACCGCCACATTAACTTGGCTCTCAGAGCCCACCATCTCTATAAAAAGGATGTGGATTATGTGGTGGAAGCCGAGGAGGTCAAACTCTTGGACAACCGGACGGGACGTGTTTTGGAAGGAACCCGCTTGCAATCCGGGATCCACCAGGCTCTAGAGACCAAGGAAGGGGTGCCCCTTAGTCAGGATTCTCGCTCGGTTGCTTCGGTCACCTACCAAAGTCTCTTTAATATGTTCCCCCGCATTGCGGGCATGACGGGGACTGGGAAAATGGCCGAGGACGAACTAATTGCCACCTACAAGCTACCGGTGCTGGTGATTCCGACCAAGGCCCCGATCCAGCGAATCGACTATCCCGATAAAATCTACGTGACCCTGCCTGAAAAACTCCAAGCGACGTTAAACTATGTGCACGCTCTGCACCAGCGCCAACAACCGGTGCTTCTGATTTCAGGAACGGTTGATATTGCCGAGATTTACTCACGGATGCTACTGCAAGAAGGGATTCCTCATAGCGTTCTAACGGCTAAAAATGTGGCCAAGGAGGCCCAAATTATTCAGGAGGCCGGCCAGCTAGGAGCTGTCACGGTGGCGACCTCCCTGGCCGGTCGTGGGACCGATATTAAGTTGGGGCCTGGAGTTGCAGAGCTGGGTGGTCTGGCTGTGGTCGGAACCGAACGGATGGCCAATAGCCGGATTGACTGGCAGTTGCGAGGACGGGCGGGTCGCCAGGGAGACCCAGGTCTGAGCCAATTCTTTGTTTGCTTGGAAGATGAGCTTTTGCGCCAGTATGGTAGCAAAGGCTTGAGTCGGTATTTTGAAAAAAACAACCATAGCCAGCGGGCCAATTTTGGCCAGCCGCTTCAGGGTGGACGCTTTAAACGGGCCATCCGTCAGGCCCAAGAAAAGAGTGAGGACAAGGCGCAGATGGCGCGCCAGTCAACGATTCAGTTTGATGAAAGTTTGCGGATCCAACGCCAGCAGATCTACCAGTTGCGGGATGACTTGATCTATAATCGGATTGATTTGGGAGCGCGGATGGATGCCATTTTCAGAGAGACCATGCAAGACTTTGTGGACCGCCACCCGCAGTTGAGTCAGCAGGACTTACAACGCTATATTTTGGATTACTATTCCTACAAAAATCAGCTTGCTGCTCAGGAGTTAGATCCCCAGGATTCAGCAGCAGTTCTGGCCTATCTTTGGAGCCTCTACCGTAGAGAGCTGGCCAAAAAGCAGGAGTTTTTGAAAACCGAGGAGAAGTTGGAAGAGTTTCTCCGTTTATCGGTTTTACGGGCGATTGATGAAGCTTGGATTGAGCAGGTCGACACCCTTCAGCAACTCAAGTCCTTTGTACCGATCCGCCAAGTCGCTCAACGGGATATGACATCGGAGTATTTCCGGGAATCCTTGGAATCCTATAATCAGATGGCCCACCGGGTCAAGGAGGGCATTGTCCGCAATGTCATGTTGAGTACGATTGAAGCTGACCCGGAAAAAGGTCACACCATCTACTTTGTATAAGAGAGGACCTATGACAGTTTATAGTATCAATCTTGGCATTGGCTGGGCCAGTAGCGGAGTCGAATATGCCCAGGCTTACCGGGCTCAGATTTTTCGCGAACTAAAACAGCCGGCCAAGTTCATCTTTACGGATCTGTTCCAAACAGAGAATCTGCAGCACTTCACCTCTAATATTGGTTTTAGAGATGAGGAAGTCCTTTGGCTGTATAGCTTTTTTACCGATCTTAGGATCGCTCCCAGCACGTTTTCTAAGGCTGATCTCGAGGCAACCTTTACAAGTCCGGTGTTGAAAACGGAGACTGGTCCCAAATTGCTGCGCTATCATCTGGGGCCAGACTTCTACGTCAATGCGAGTCTTTGTGGGGACGAGGAACAGTATGTTCAGCGCGTGGAGTACGTGTCCAAGGGCAACTTGATTCGGAAGGATTACTACAGCTACACTCGCGTTTTTAGTGAGTACTATGCTCCGTTGGAAGACAAGCCCCAACTCTATCAACGGCAGTTTTTCAATGAGGATGGCAGTGTCGCCTATGAAGAGCTAATCTCCAATCAGCAGTCGCTGTTTCGTTTTGCGGATCGCCTGCTTGAAGGGAAGGAGGCCCTGCTTGCCTATATGTTGGAGCGCTTGCAACTGGAGGCTCAGGACCTGCTCATCTTGGATCGGGCCAGCGGTATTGGCCAGGCAGTTTTTGCCCACAAGGGTCCAGCCAAGCTGGTAGTGGTCATCCATGCAGAGCATTACAATGCCAAGGGCACAGATGCCTACAATGTACTTTGGAACAATTATTATGAATACCAATTTACCAATGCGCATTTAGTGGATGCCTTTATTACCTCTACGGAAAAACAAAAAGAGGTCTTGGAGCAGCAATTCAAGACCTACAGCAAGCACCAACCGCGGATTACAGCTATCCCGGTGGGAAGTTTGAGCCAATTGCGCCGGCCTCAAGGTCAGCGTCAGGCATACAGTCTGATGACCAGCTCCCGTTTGGCGAGCGAGAAACACATTGATTGGCTAGTGGCTGCGGTGGTTGAGGCCAAGAAGACCCTGCCGCAATTGCAGTTTGACATCTATGGTGAGGGAGGCGAACGCCAGAAATTGACTCAGATGATTGAAGCAGCGGGAGCCCAGGACTATATCCGGTTAAAGGGGCACCAGCAGCTAGCAGATGTTTACCAGCAGTACGAAGTCTATTTGACCGCCTCAACCAGTGAGGGCTTTGGCCTGACCTTGATGGAGGCGGTGGGATCGGGGCTTCCCCTGATTGGGCTGGATGTTCCCTATGGCAATCAGACCTTTGTCGATGATGGTCAAAATGGTTTTCTGATTCCAAGGCCGGAGTCTGATGATTCTGCCTATCTGGCCCAAGCCTTTGCCCAGCAGATTATTGCCTATTACCAGGCGGATCGGCAGGCGGAGGCTCAAGCCCATTCTTACCAAAAAGCAGAGTCGTTTTTACATGAGCGTCTGGCCCAAGCCTGGGCCCAGTTTATTGAGGAGGTCAGCCATGCTAAAACTCTATGATCGTTTGACCCAGGAGAGCCTAGATTTGGCTTACTCCCTGCAGGCGGCGGGGATTGAGGGGCCTAGTATTGTGTTGCAAGATGATGGTTTTTTGCCAGATGGCTTCACTTCACCTTTTGACTTCTTTGCTAGCCAATCTGAGGAGGAAGCGACCCCTCTTTATTTTAACGAAGTTGTTGTTCCCGACTATTGGCAGATTCGAGGCACCAATCAGCAGGGGGAAATCTGGAATTATGGTCAAAAGAAGGCAACGATTTACTATCAGGAACCCAAGCACTTGCGCTTGGTCAAAACAGTCGAATGGTTGAATGATCAGGGGAAGGTGGTGGTTGCTGACCACTACAATCGTTGGGGGCGCTTGTTTGCGAAAACGTATTTTAATGCGAATTTGGAAGTGACCCATAAGCACTATTTTGATGCGGACCAGCGGCCTTATTTATTGGAGAATCTGGTGACAGGAGACCTCTTGTTGGAGTGGCAGGGGCAGACCTACGCTTTTGCCAAGAAGGTTGACTTTTACCTTTTCTATCTGCGGCAGTCGGGTTTGGATCTGTCTCAAATAGCTTATAATTCTTTGGGTATGCCCTTCCTCTTGACCTACTATTTAGGAGGGCAAGGTCAGGATATCCTCTTTTGGCAGGAGGAGATTGGGAATCAGATTCCTGGGAATATGCAGCTGCTACTTCAAGGCCGCCTGTCCCGTTCAACCCGGATTTTGGTTCAAAAAGCAGGAGCTTACCAGCAGCTGCAAGACTTGCTAGAGGAGGACCAAAAAGCCTCGGTGGCTCAACTGGGCTACATTTATCCGAGCCGAGCTGAAAATGGCAATCGGAAGGAAATCTTGATTTTGACCAACTCGGATCAACTGGAAGGTTTGGATGTGCTCTTGGAGCAGCTGCCGGACTACCGCTTCCATATTGCAGCCTTAACGGAAATGTCCCAAAAACTGACGAGCTATGGCCAGCGCACCCAGGTACAGCTCTATCCCAATGCAGGACCTGCCCAAATCCAAAAGCTGTTTCAGGCTTGTGACATTTATTTGGATATCAACCATGGTTCAGAAATCATGGCTGCCCTTCGCCAGGCCTTTGAGCATAACCTCTTGCTCGTCGCCTTTGCTCAGACCTGCCATCAGCCAGCCTTGCTCTTGCCAGAAGCCCTCTTTGATTCTCAAGATCCGACTAGTCTGGCCAATTGGCTCAAGGAGCAGAAAGACCTGGCAGCAGTCGTCCAAGGTCAGCGGCAACATGGGAATCAGGCAACACCGGCAGACTACCAATTATTCTTGAAAGGCTAAAGAAGGACTATGACGAAAGAGAATCCACTTCTAAACCAGGATATTGAACAACGAATCCAGCAGGCTCGGTATCAAAAAGGGGAGACCGAGAAAAGCAAACGCTCAATCTTCTATCTAACACTTGTTTGTTTGGTCACCCTGTCTGTTTTACTGTCTCTCCTCCGTTATTTGCTATAGGAGAAGGCGGGAGATTAGTATGTTTTGAAAACGGTATGAAAGCAAGGCTAGTTCTTGATTTTATACCGTTTTTTGCTTATTTTTGATTTGTGCTATAATGATTTGTAATTTGAAATTTTTGGAGGTTTTATGATACGTTTGGCAAGGTTAGGTCAGAGTGGACGTAAGGCTATTGTTGAGGGGATTTTTGTGATTCTTCTTGGAGCTTTTCTGATTCTGGGAGGACAGGTGGTGCCCAAGGTGGGGTATCAGCTTTTCTTTTTATATATTTTTGGCTCAGCTCTCTGGACTTTGATCAATCGTTGGTTTGGAGGTAAGGAAGTCCAAGAGAACCTTTGGATTACCTTGGGCAAGTTGGTGGCTTCATTGGTTTTCGGAGAGATTGCCTTGTTGGAGAATATGGCAGTCTATTTATTGGTTTATGCGATTGCCTTCTATCAAATTTTTACCGGTGTTGTGAATTTAGTGACGTGGTTCTTGTATCGACAGAATGGGATTTCCAAGCGATTTCGGTATTTGACAGATGGTTTAATCATGACTGGTTTTGGTGTTTGGAGTCTTTCTCCCTACCATGATGCTAATGAATTTCAGCTGTTACTTTTGGGTTGGTATTTGGTAACCTTGGGTATAACTCGCTTACGGGATGGTTTGTTCTTTGAACAGGAAATGCAACAGAACCATTTAAAACGCAGGGTACGGGTGACCCTTCCCATTTTTTTTAACGGCTTTAATTCCAGCTGCGACTCTCAATCGTTTAAATAAATTTTTACAGGAGAATGCAGAAGAATCTGCGGCAGAAGCATACAATCAATCGAAGAAGGAGAAGACTGGTCAAATCGAAGTTTTTATTCATACGGCCCAGACCAATTTTTTTGCAGCGGTTGGGCACGTTGATCTTTGTTACCAGGGGCGCGTGATCTCCTACGGTTCCTACGATCCTTCCTCTGAGCGTTTATTTGGAATGGTGGGGGATGGGGTGCTTTACAAATGTGACCGAGAATCTTACATCGATCTATGCAAGCGGGAAAGTCAAAAGACTCTATTTGGCTATGAAATTGATTTAACTCGGGAGCAGGAAGAGGCGGTCCAGTCTTATTTGGCTGACTTAGATCGAATCTTGATTCCTTGGGAACCACCTGTGACCAAAGTGCAAAAGGAGGATGGGGCAGAAGAGCACACCTATGCTTATAAAATCCGTCATGAGACCAATGGAGAGCTCTATAAATTTAAGGAATCTAAGTTTAAAACCTACTTCGTTCTCAGTACCAACTGTGCCTTGCTAGCAGATACCATTGTTGGTCAAGCAGGAACAGATATTCTAAGTCCAAAAGGATTTATTGCACCGGGGACTTACCAGACCTACCTGGAAACGGAATTTGAAAAACCTCATAGCCTGGTGGTGGCTAAAAATGTTTATGCTTGAAAAATCTGATGTCGGATAAAAAGAATTGACAGAGGCATAAACTTTGTTCATTTCATCGATAAACTAAAGTCATTTAACAAGCCTTTAGGCCGAGAGAGGGAAAGAAATCGCTTCAGTTTACAATTTGAAATCAAGACGTGTAACGAACTTTTTTATGCAATTTTCCAGAAAATTTTCATGGTGAATCTTGTTTTTTTTATTGAGATAGTCTATACTAGTCCAAGGTAAGGCCTACTTAGAATCAGACTCAGAGTGCTCACAAAATTTCAAAAAATGGTTTGGAAAGTTGACTAAGATAGAATTGAGGTTTATCCAAGATACTTGACAAGGTCGGGTTTTGAAATTCAAGGAGTATTAAAAGATTCGTCTCAACAATTAGTAGACTTCCTGCGGAACTAATGTATTAGATCGCATAACCACACTGAAACATTTTGTAACTCAGTCTTTTTCAAGTGATGACTCCGATAAATCTCAGGTTCTGTCACTGTTTTGCAGGAAGTCTAATATAGAAGAGACTTGGCTAGAGCTGATTATTTTTAGTTACAGGAGTGTAAAATGTTTAGACGTTATTCATGGTTGTTGATTTTGGTTGGGATTCTTAGTCTCTTGGCTGGTTTCTGGGTTTTGAGTCATCCCGGTATGGCCTTGGCTGGTCTTGGGACAATGGTTGCATTGTTTTTCTTGGTTGATGGAATCAGCCATGTGGTGCAATATTTTACCAATGAGTGGAAGAGTGGCTGGAGTCTTTTTAACGGAATCATCACAGCCTTCTTGGCTACCATGCTCTTGACAGATGGTCTTGGTGCTCGGACTCTCTTTATGGCAACCATGATTGCTTTCTGGGTGCTCATTTCTGGAATTACTCGTCTGATGATGAGTTTTGATGTGAAAAAACTCGACCGTGCTGCCGGATCAACTTTGATGTGGACTGGTATTTTGGGGATTTTTACAGGAAGCCTGATGATGACGACTCCCTTGTTTACGGCTCTGATGGTGTCTTACATGATTGGATTTACCTTTATTTATCAAGGGATTTCATCGATTGTACTCTATTTTAAAGCTAAATAAGCGCTTGAGGTTGGATTAATATCCAGCCTCTTTTCTTATGTTCTTTCTATCTTGTTAGTTTTGACTTGCTTCACTTTAGTGATGCCTGCGTTTCACTGTCTAGTTTGAGTAATGATTTTAGAGTTGGATGTCGGGTGAGTATTCTGATGTTTGATTTCATTAAGGATCAAAGTTCCTAGTATAGGCGAAACAAAAGTATTTTTGCACACATATACAATGCAACTTAATCTTTTTGATAGGATTTTTTGAAAAAGTGGTATGGATGTGCTATTCTTATAAGTATAGAATGTTGAATGGATACTCAGACTTGTTTCAATTTGCACGGAGGTGAGACGCCTTAGGGAAGTTCTAGTTAGCAGTGTGAACTCAGATGAAGAGTATTCGGTAGTCAGATTTAGAGGCATTTAAGAATGGCTGATAGCTGATAGGTGAAGTGCAATCCTTGTCCTAGCATTCTGTAGAAACTATTCTTAAATGACTAGATGTCGATCAAATATTGAAATAAAGAGGGACGTTAATGAATCGGGAAAGACTTCAGCGGTTTTCGTTGAGAAAGTTATCGGTGGGACTTCTGTCGACGACGATTGGAAGTGTATTTCTACCAGTCACAGAGCAAGCTGTGTGGGCGAATGACCAGGGTGTTACAGGGATTGGTTATAAATATGTGACAGAAGATGAGTTGACTGAGCAAGAACAACAACTCATTATTCGGGAATTACCCAAGTATCATGAAGGTGAAGTTAGTGACTACTACCTGGTTTATCGCTTGGATAAGGAGGCGGCACTTGACAATCTTCCTGACACAGGTAGTCAGGAAGCGAATGCACTCCTTGGCCTTGGTGTAACGGCTTTTCTGATTATTGGTTTAGCCTTTGGTAAAACGCGGAAACAAAAAATAGCCTCTGTCCTCCTAGTAACGGCGGCTGGAAGTGCCGTTTTGGCGACAGATGCTTTTGCGTTAATCAATGAACAGTTGGCTCAGTATAATCAAACGGTTCACAGTCAGGCTGATGGTCAACTACCCCTGCCGTTAGAGATTCCAGGCCACAAGTATATTGGCTATTTAAAAGTTGATCAGTTGGGCAATATCTTGCCTTTAAAGACAAGCGGGCCCTTTCAATTGGAGTCCATTAACCGTTTGGACTCCCTGTCAAATCCAGAGTCATTTGTCTTGAATGTACCAGCGGTCTTGGGGCCAACAACTCCGAGCTATGAAGAAACAGATGCGACAGTTGTAACACCTAAGCCAGTGCCTGTAGGGCCAACGAAACCAGCTGAGACTCTCAAACCAGAGGTTCCAGTAACCCCAGAACCACCTGTGGTTGTTCCAGAGGTTCCAGTGACTCCAGAGCCACCTGTAGTTGTTCCAGAGGTTCCAGTGACTCCAGAGCCACCTGTAGTTGTTCCAGAGGTTCCAGTGACTCCAGAACCACCTGTAGTAGTTCCAGAAGTTCCAGTAACCCCAGAACCACCAGTAGTAGTTCCAGAGGTTCCAGTGACTCCAGAGCCACCTGTGGTTGTTCCAGAGGTTCCAGTGACTCCAGAGCCACCAGTAGAAGTTCCAGTGACTCCAGAACCGCCAATAGTAGTTCCAGAGGTTCCAGTGACCCCTGAACCACCTGTAGTTGTTCCAGAAGTTCCAGTGACCCCTGAACCACCAGTCATTGTTCCAGAAGTTCCAGTAACCCCAGAACCACCAGTAGTAGTTCCAGAGGTTCCAGTAACTCCCGAACCGCCAATAGTAGTTCCCGAGGTTCCAGTGACTCCAGAACCACCAGTCATTGTTCCAGAAGTTCCAGTGACTCCAGAGCCTCTACCAGAGCAGGAGGGCTTGGAGCTTCGGTATCAGGATCTTGTTCCTGAGACGATTTATCAGGCGGATGAGCAATTAGCCGCTAGTCTGATTCAGGTCATTCAAGAGGGAGTGCCAGGTTCTAGTAAGATTGTCTGGGATACCAATAAGAATGAGTTGGTGAGCGAGACAGTTGTGGTACCCCCATTGAATCGGATTGTCCGTGTGGGTACCAAGCCGACTATCACCAGTCGTGAGTTAGATTTTACAGAAATTCGTCAAGAGACAGACAAGCTTCAGAAAGGGCAGGAACAAATCCATGTTCTCGGCCAAAAAGGCTTAGAGATTACAACAGTTACCTATGACTTGGATCTAGTGACCGGTCAAGTGACAGCGAATGCTCCAGTAGTGGAAGTCCGACCAGCTGTCGATCAAATCCTTCTTGTGGGAACGCAGGATGTCTTGAAAGTACGTCGCGAAGAGCTCCCATTTAGTATTCGTTACCAAGCCGATGAACAGCTTCTCGCTGGTTCTCGAATTGTCGAACAAGAAGGGGAGAATGGCTTTAAGGAAGTTATTTGGAATCAGAGCAAAAACGAATTGGTCAGTGAGGTTTTACTGCTTGAACCGAGCCCACGGATTATTCGGGTTGGGACAAAGCCAACAACTACCACGCGTGAGCTTGATTTTGAGGAAATCCGCCAGCCAGATTCGACTCTGGAAGAAGGGCAGGAACAGATTCAAACCCTAGGCCAAAAAGGTCTTGAAGTGAAAACAACCACCTACAGTCTAAATCCGACAACAGGGGTTGTCTTGACCAATACACCGGTTGTGGAACGGATACCGGCTATTAGTCAGGTCATTTTAGTAGGTAGTAAGACACCTTCTGTGACTCGCAAAGAGGACGTGCCTTTTGAGGTTCGTTATCAAGCCGATGACAGTTTGGTAGCTGGTTCACGGATTATTGATCAGGATGGTGTTGTTGGCCAGAAGGAAATTGTCTGGAACCCACTAACGAATGAGTTGATCCGTGAGACATTGGTGCAGCAACCCCTTGATCAGCTAGTAAGGGTCGGAACTCAGCCAAGCATTAGCAGTCGCGAATTGGACTTTGAAGAGATCCGTCAGGAAACAGCTGACTTGGATGTTGGCCAAGAAGAAATCCAAGTTTTAGGCCAAAAAGGCTTAGAAGTTACAACGGTTACCTATCACTTAGATCCAGTAACAGGGGAAATCACAGCTAACACACCGAGTCTCGAGCGTAAGCCTGCTATCAATCAGATTGTACGAGTAGGGACACGGGATTTGTTGGAAACGCGCCAGGAAGTGCTACCGTTTGACACGATTTATCAGGCGGATGATAGCTTGGAGGCGGATTCCCGTGTGGTCGAGCAAGAAGGAAACTTGGGAACTAAAGAAGTTGTTTGGAACCAAACCAAGGATATACTCGTTGGTGAAACCATTGTCCAACCAGCACTTGCCCGCATTATCCGAGTTGGGGTAAAACCAAGCATTAACAGTAAAGAGCTAGCCTTTGAGGAGATCCGTCAAGAGGATTCAAATCTCGAGGTCGGTCAAGAGCGGATTCAGACTCTTGGCCAAAAAGGATTGGAGGTAACGACGATTACCTATAGCTTGGATCCAACAATCGGAGTGGTTACGGCGAATGAGCCGCTAGTTGCCATTAGCCCAGCAGTACCACAAGTGGTTTTCGTCGGAACCAAGGATGTTCTAGTGACTCGCCAAGAAGAAGTCCCATTTGAGCAGCGCTACCAAGCAGATGACAACTTGGACTTCGGTGTGCGTCTTGTGGAGCAAGAGGGGAATCCGGGTCTAAAAGAAATCGTTTGGAATCAAACGAAGGATCAAGCAGTCAGTGAAAAACAAGTTCGCCCAGCTCGTCCTCAGCTGGTTCGGGTCGGAACTAAGCCTGTGGTGAGCAGTCGGGAGCTAGATTTCCAAGAAATCCGCCAAGAAGATGCCGAGCTTGAAAAAGGCAAAGAATACATTCAGACTGTAGGTCAGAAGGGCTTGGAGACAAGGACGACGACCTATACAGTTGACCCTCTAACAGGTCTGGTCACAACGAATCCTCCTGTAGTTGAGGTTAGTCCTGCGATTGATCAGGTTCGTGTGGTTGGAACCAAGGAGGAACTTCTTCCGGAACCTCCACAACCACCTGAAGAAGATCAGCTAGAGACACGCCAAGAGGAACTAGCCTTTGCAATTCGCTATCAGGCAGATCCAAGTTTAGAGGTCGGAGTTCAGACGCTTGTGCAGGAAGGAGTCAAGGGAAGTAAGGAGATTCTTTGGAACCAAACCAAAAATGAATTGGTTCGTGAAACGGTTCTTACAAGCCCAATTCCTCAGCTAGTTCGTGTCGGAACCAAGCCTATGGTTACCAGTCGGGAGCTAGATTTCCAAGAAATCCGTCAAGAAGATGCGACCTTGGATAAGGGTCAAGAACAGATTCAAACCCTGGGTCAAAAGGGTCGTGAGACAACAACAGTGACCTATACTCTAGATGAGCGAACAGGTGAGGTCACAGCCAATGCTCCTGTCGTGGAGACTGTGCCTGCTGTTGATCAGGTCTTGTTAGTCGGTACCAAAGATATCTTGGAGATGCGTCAGGAGGAATTGTCCTTTGACACCGTTTATCAGGCAGATGATAGCTTGGATGCGAATTCCCGTGTAGTCGAGCAAGAAGGAAGTCTGGGCACCAAGGAAGTTGTTTGGAATAAGACCAAGAATGAGCTTGTCCGTGAAACAGTGACCCTAGCGCCTGTCAACCGTTTGGTTCGTGTCGGAACCAAGCCTATGGTTACCAGTCGGGAACTAGATTTCCAAGAAATCCGTCAAGAAGATGCGACCTTGGATAAGGGTCAAGAACAGATTCAAACCCTGGGTCAAAAGGGTCGTGAGACGACAACGGTGACCTATACTCTAGATGAGCGAACAGGTGAGGTCACAGCCAATGCTCCTGTAGTGGAGACTGTGCCTGCTGTCGATCAGGTCTTGTTAGTCGGTACCAAAGATATCCTGGAAACACGTCAGGAAGAGTTATCCTTTGAAACCGTTTATCAGGCAGATGATAGTTTGGATGCGAATTCCCGTGTAGTCGAGCAAGAAGGAAGTCTGGGCACCAAGGAAGTTGTTTGGAACAAGACCAAGAATGAGCTTGTCCGTGAAACAGTGACCCTAGCCCCTGTTAACCGTTTGGTTCGTGTCGGAACCAAGCCTGTGGTGACTAGTCGGGAGCTAGATTTCCAAGAAATCCGCCAAGAAGATGCGACCTTGGATAAGGGTCAAGAGCGGATTCAAACCACGGGTCAAAAGGGTCGTGAGACGACAACAGTGACCTATAGCCTGAATGAGAAAACAGGTGAGGTCACAGCCAATGCTCCTGTCGTGGAGACTGTACCTGCTGTTGACCAGGTCTTGTTAGTCGGTACTAAAGACATCCTGGAGACGCGTCAGGAAGAATTGGCCTTTGACACCGTTTATCAGGCAGATGATAGCTTGGATGCGAATTCCCGTGTAGTCGAGCAAGAAGGAAGTCTGGGCACTAAGGAAGTTGTTTGGAATAAGACCAAGAACGAGCTTGTCCGTGAAACAGTGACCCTAGCGCCTGTCAACCGTTTGGTTCGTGTCGGAACCAAGCCTATGGTTACCAGTCGGGAACTAGATTTCCAAGAAATCCGCCAAGAAGATGCAACCTTGGATAAGGGTCAAGAGCGGATTCAAACCCTGGGTCAAAAGGGTCGTGAGACAACAACAGTGACCTATACTTTAGATGAGCGAACAGGTGAGGTGACAGCCAATGCTCCTGTAGTGGAGACTGTGCCTGCTGTTGATCAGGTGCGGTTAGTTGGTACCAAAGACATCCTGGAGACGCGTCAGGAGGAGCTATCCTTTGACACTGTTTATCAGGCAGATGACAGCTTGGAGGCGAATTCCCGTGTAGTCGAGCAAGAAGGAAGTCTGGGCACCAAGGAAGTTGTTTGGAATAAGACCAAGGATGAGTTGGTGCGCGAGATTGTAGTGCTTACGCCGGTGAATCGTGTCATTCGTGTTGGAACCAAGCCTGTGGTGACTAGTCGGGAGCTAGATTTCCAAGAAATTCGTCAAGAGGATGCGACCTTGGATAAGGGTCAAGAGCGGATTCAGACCATGGGTCAAAAGGGTCGTGAGACGACAACAGTGACCTATACTTTAGATGAGCGAACAGGTGAGGTCACAGCCAATGCTCCTGTAGTGGAGACTGTACCTGCTGTCAATCAGGTGCTGTTAGTCGGGACCAAAGATATCCTGGAGACACGTCAGGAGGAGCTATCCTTTGACACCGTTTATCAGGCAGATGATGGCTTGGATGCAAATTCCCGTGTGGTTGAGCAAGAAGGAAGTCTGGGGACCAAGGAAATTGTTTGGAATCAGACCAAGAACGAGCTTGTCCGTGAAACAGTGACCCTAGCGCCTGTCAACCGTTTGGTTCGTGTCGGAACCAAGCCTATGGTTACCAGTCGGGAACTAGATTTCCAAGAAATCCGCCAAGAAGATGCGACCTTGGATAAGGGTCAAGAGCGGATTCAAACCACGGGTCAAAAGGGTCGTGAGACGACAACAGTTACCTATACTTTAGATGAGCGAACAGGTGAGGTCACAGCCAATGCTCCTGTAGTGGAGACTGTACCTGCTGTCGATCAGGTGCTGTTAGTCGGGACCAGAGATGTGCTCGAAACCCGGCAAGAAGATCTAGCCTTTGATACAGTCTATCAAGCGGATGATCGCCTAGACTTTGGCCTTCGAACAGTCGAACAAGAAGGAAGTCTTGGACGGAAGGAAATTGTTTGGAACCAGACTAAGGATGAGTTGGTGCGCGAGACGATAGTCCTTGCGCCGGTGAATCGTGTTATTCGTGTGGGAACCAAGCCAACTGTAACCAGTCGGGAATTGGCCTTTACGGAAATTCGTCAAGAGGATCCGACTTTAGAAAAAGGAAAAGAGCGGATTCAAACGCCAGGTCAGTTAGGTCTGGAACAAACAACAGTGACCTATAGCCTGAATGAGAAAACAGGTGAGGTCACAGCTAATACGCCGGTTGTTGAAACCAGACAGCCTGTGTCTCAAGTGCTGCTGGTTGGAACTCGAGAACTTGTGAAGCCTGTGCTTCGCATTCAATCGGTTACCGAAAATGATGACCAAGCGAATGCGCTTGTTCGCTATAGCCTGCAGGATCCAGATAAGCAGTACCGTTCTGCTAAGGCGCTCTTGTATAAGGGGGATGTTCTTGTTAAGGAATTCCCAATTAGTCAGTTGGACCAGCCTTTAACATTGTCTGAGTTGGACTACTTTACGGATTATACCTTGAAGACATCCATGACTTATGGACCTGCGGAGGCACCGACCGAGGAAATTCAAGAAGATCAAGCCTTAATTCGATTGGAATATAAAAAAATCGAGCTGAAGGATATTGAGACGGTTGAGTTGTACGAAAAAGATGGAGCAAGTTATCGTCGTTTGGATAACTTAGCAAGCGCTAAAGCTCCAGATCAATATGTGGTACAGATTCAGCCGAACCAAAGCAAGGCCATGCTCCTCCCCGTTTCAGAGATTCGCGAAGTTCAAAAAGATGGACAGTCTGTCTATGAATTGACGCTGAGTCTACCGGAGCTGGTACAGGGGCCAAACCTAGGAGCTTATCAGTCCAATCTGCGCATTTACGTTCCAAAAACGGGAACGAATTTATCGGCTCTGAATAGCTATCGTGTGAACTATCAGAATGTTTCCGGTGCGCAAGCTGGTCGTGATGTTGCTTATTACAATGCGGAGAAGTTACTGCCGTTTTACAATAAGGAATACATTGTCGACCAAGGAAACCGGATTGATCCAAGTCATAAACTCTCCCAAACACGTTTAGTAGATGTGGTTCCAATGGCCGATAATCGAATTGTCCTTGATCCGAATACGGATAAGGCAGCCATTAATCGCTTAATGCTTCACTACGAGGACAACACGGTTGCCTATGTTCCACTGACCTTTAAGGGAGACTTTAGAAATCAACGGGTTGCCGAGTATGATCTAGCAGGTACTTCTTTGATTTACACACCGGAGAGTTTCTTGGATTCTTATCAATCCGTGATTGATGCTGTGACACCAACCTTAGCGGCGATTCAGTTTGATTCTGCGGAAGTACGGCAAGCTCTAGGGATTGCTGAAGGTGATCAAAGCAAGAATCTAAATGATCTCTATTTGGAAAAGGCCTTTAATGATTTGAAGGCTAATCTACCACAAGAATTGAAGAAGCTCTTGGCTGCGGACAAGGCGATCAATGCAACAGATGGTGCAGTCAGTGATAAACTGGCGAAACAAATCCAGGAGAATGCTGTTCCTCTCTTACTTGGAATGAGCTATCTCAATCGCTGGTATAACATCAATTATGACACAATCAATGTGAAGGACTTATCTGCCTACAAACTTGACTTCTTTGGCAATCAAACAGCTTCTTCTCTTGACCATATCATTCAGTTAGGTAAATCAGGTTTTGATAACCTAAAAGCGAGCCATAACGTGCGAACTTTTGAGCGCAGTCTAGCTGCAGGCAAACAGAAGACAGACTTGTTTGAATACTTAGAAGCTTACCGGCATTTATTCTTACCGCACAAATCCAACAACCAGTGGTTGAAGGATAATACGAAAGCTTATCTTGTTGAGAACTATTCAGAAATTGATGAAGCAAGGCAGAAACAAGAAGCAGCTATGGGGCAAAAGAATAACAAGTATTCCATCGGCATTTATGACCGTCTGGCAAGTCAAAGTTGGGCTTATAAACAGATGTTGTTGCCATTGTTAACGATGTCTGAAGAAAGCACCTATGTAATTTCGAATATGTCGACATTCGTTTTTGGTGGGTATGAGCGTTATCGTTATGGTAAAAACTTGAACCTATCTCAAGCAGAATTTATTGAGACGATGCGAGCTACTGTTGATCAGGGAGCAAGTTTACATAGAGATTACTATGATTTCTGGTATCGACTCTTGAAACCAGAGATGCGTGAGCTGCTCTTTAAATCCATTATCATGTATGATGGTTTCATGTACCATAATCCAGATGGTAGTAAATCTTGGAGAACCCTACACTCTCCAGATGCTTCTATTCAAGAATTCTTTGGTCCAACTGGTCGTTATTTTGCCAATAACTACAGTGCAGCTTACGCAACCGGAAATGCCGTTTTCTATGTTGGTGATCGCCTCTTGGAACGATTAGGAATCACGTCTCTGACCCACGAAATGACCCATACCTTTGATGGAACTATTTTCTTTGAAGGAAATGGTCGTAGGGAAGGATTGGGAGCGGAGAACTTTGCTAGGGGATTATTGGAGGAACCAGATTTTTCAAATCAAGCTACCCTGGCATTAAGTATGACCCTCCAAGGGAATCCAGATGCTACGGATCGCTATCATGCTGCGAATCCTAAAGAACGTTACCAAAGCATGGATGATGTCAACAAATACGTAAAAGGAATGTTTGATGTTATCTACTTATTGGAATATCTTGAAGGTAAAGTTATTCTGTCACAGAATGACGATGTGAAGCAGAAATGGTTACGAAAAATTGAAAATGAATACATTAAAGACCGGGATGGAAACGATACACATGCTGGAAACAAAGTTCGTCGTTTGACGTCAGAAGAAATTAGTAACTTGCGAGAGTTTACAGATCTGATTGATTCAGATGTGATTGCTCGACGCTTCTATATCGATGAAGGTAGTGTTAAACGGAATAGTTATTATACGATTGCCTTGACGTCTCCATTCTATGCAGCCCTATCCAATGATAAGGGAGCTCCAGGTGATCTAATGTTTAGACGAATGGCCTATGAATTGCTAGCTGCCAAAGGCTATCAGGCTGGATTCCTTCCTTATGTATCCAATATGTATGCTCAGGAAGCTTTTGATAAGGGCCACAAAACATGGTCCTCATGGTATAAACGTTATGTAGGTGTTCCAAATGATAAGATAATCTTTGATAATATCTTTAAAAATGAATATAGCTCTTGGGCTGACTTTAAAAAGGCGATGTATCAAGAGCGGATTCAGAAGGCTCAGAAGCTGAAACCAATTACAATTCAGTATGAGTTAGGATCTGCTACGTCTAAGAAGGAAGTGACGATTACGTCGGTAGAGCAGATAGAAGAATTGATGCGAGCAGCAATGGCTCACGATATCAAGAATATTGATCGAACAACGAGTCATGGACCGGCTAGTTGGGTGAACCTTCTCAACGGACGTATTTATAATGCCTATCTTCGTCAGACACAAGACTTTAGAGAATCTATTTTTAACGATTAATTTCTTGAAGATTTTCTAAACCCGTTGAATCATTGAGTAGCGCTTGTAGCTCCTCGAGAGTTTGACACGGTTCGGATTGTTCAAGCGAACCAATCCTTAAATCCCTATTATCTCCGCAGGTATGCTACCTGTTTGAGGTAATAGGGATTTTGGGTTTCTGGGGTTATAGGCAGGAAAGATGGCTCTTTGTCGTAAGCGCCCAATAACAAGGTATCTTCCGATAAAGTAGAAATCTAGCTATACTAGTCTCAGAAAACAGGAGTAGA